>NZ_JBSFYR010000064.1:0-45242 GCF_053599875.1 Streptomyces sp. NPDC005151
CTGGACTGGTCGCGCAGCCGGGTGGTGGTTGCCGCCCGCGCGGCGGGGCTTGCCCCGCCGACCCAGTCGGTGTTCCCGGACGTCCTGGACCTGGACGGGCTGTGGCAGTCCTGCGTGCACGGGAGGGCGCTGGGGTTCGTCGGCCGGGCGGCGATCCACCCCCGGCAGCTGCCGGTCATCGAACGGGCATTCCGGCCGACGGCGCAGGAGATCGAGGCGGCGCAGGAGATCGTGGCGGCTGCACTGACGGACGCGGGTGCGCTGGCGCTGCCGGACGGCCGATTCGTGGACGCGGCGGTGGTGGCCTCGGCCCGCCGGACGCTGGCGCTGGCGGAACGGGTGGGGTGACGGCGGAAAATCCAGCCCCTCCGGCGATCGAGGGGCGGGGGTCCGGGCGTACAGACCCCGGTGGGGGAACAGCGAAAGGCCCCGAGCCGTTTGGTTCGGGGCCTTTCGTACAGATGGGTGGCGTCAGACCTTCTTCGCTGCCTCTGCGGTGCCGTTCTTCTCCGGCGCCTCGGCATCGGGCGCCTCCGCATCCGGCGCCTCAGCATCGGGCGCCTCCACATCGGGCGCTTCCGCATCGGGCGCCTCCGCATCGCCGTCACGGTCCGTGTCACCGGCGGCATTCGCGTCGGGCGCCGCGTCCTCGACACCCTCGGTGTCCTCGGCCGCTCCCGGCTCGACGACCTCCTCGCGCCCCGGCCGTACCTTCGCCGAGATCACGATGTACGTCACCGCCAGCACGAACACGATGAGCGCGGTCCACACGTTCAGGCGCAGGCCCAGGATGTGGTGCGCCTCGTCGACCCGCAGGTACTCGATCCAGGCGCGACCCGCGCAGTACGCCGCGACGTACAGCGCGAACGCCCGCCCGTGTCCGAGCTTGAAGCGGCGGTCCGCCCAGATCACCAGCAGGGCGACGCCCACGCACCACAGTGACTCGTACAGGAACGTCGGGTGGTACGTGCCGGCGACCCGGTTGGGACCTTCGCTGATCTTCAGTGCCCACGGCAGATCCGTCGGCTTGCCGTACAGCTCCTGGTTGAACCAGTTGCCCCAGCGGCCGAACGCCTGGGCGATGGCGATGCCGGGGGCGAGCGCGTCGGCCCAGGCGGGCAGCGGGATCCCTCGACGGCGGCAGCCGATCCAGGCGCCGACCGCGCCGAGCGCGATCGCGCCCCAGATACCGAGGCCCCCCTGCCAGATCTTGAAGGCGTCGACCCAGTTCTCACCGTCGCTGAAGTACAGCTGGTAGTCGGTGATGACGTGGTAGAGCCGGCCGCCGACGAGACCGAAGGGCACGGCCCAGACGGCGATGTCGGCCACCGTGCCGGCTCTGCCGCCCCGGGCGATCCAGCGCTTGTTGCCGAACCAGACGGCGACAAACACACCGATGATGATGCAGAACGCGTAGCCGCGAAGCGGGATCGGGCCGAGATTGATCACGCCGGTCGACGGGCTGGGAATATAGGCAAGGTCCATGACAGGGTCGACGCTACCCTGCCGGGCGGGAGGTGCGGCAACCCGCCCGACAACTTCTGGGTAACGAGCCGGTCATCTGTTCCCCACCCCGGCCGGCCCGGAGCCCACGTCCACGCGGTGCCTCAGGAACCGGACGGCGACGGGGTGACCTTCGCCGGCTGCTTGCCCTTGTTCGCCTCGGCGACCCACTTCTTCAGGTTCGCCACGGTGATCGTTTCGTTCCCCTTCTTCGGGAAGATCGATTCACCGTTGAGGAGCGCGGTCGGCGTGCCCTGGAATCCACCGTTCTGGAACGCGGTGTTGGACTTCTGGACCCAGGTGTTGTGCGTGCCGTCCTCCACGCAACTGCGGAAGGCGGGCGTGTCGAGGCCCCCGACCTTGCCCGCCAGCTCGATCAGCTTGCTGCTCTTGCCGAAGGCGTCGTCGGTCTCCGGCGGCTGATTGCGGTAGAGGACGTCGTGGTACGCGGAGAACTTCCCGACGTCCTGTGCGCAGGCGGCCGCATTGGCCGCGTCCAGCGATCCGGTGCCGCCGAGGTTGCCGTCGATGAGCGTGGCCAGGTGGTACTGGACCTTGATCTGTCCGGTGTTTTCCAGCTCGTGGATCGTGTCCCGGAACGCATTCTCGAACTGGGCACAGACCGGGCAGCGGAAGTCCTCCCAGACCGTGAGCGTGGACGGGGCGTCGTCCGCGCCCACCTGGATGGCCAGGCTGTCCTTGCCGGTCGCCCCCGACGGTGCGACCGCGGGCCCCGACCCGCTCGCCTTGTTGCCCTTGCCCCCCGAATTCGCGGCGATCACGCCGATGACGGCGGCCAGCGCCAGCACACTCACCACAGCGGTGGAGACGATCAGCGTGCGCCGGCGGCGCTCGCGCGCCTTCTCCTGCTCGCGCTGCTGGACGAGCCGGTCGCGCGCGGCCCTTTTTCCCTCTTCGTTCTTCTCGCTCACACCCGCAGCAACGAACCGGGGAGGCACGTGCGTGCCTCCCCGGCCCCAGATCCACTCGTATGGATTACACCCGATGTCAGCGCTTTCGAACGCCTTCGGCCAATTCGCCCGCCAATGAGCGGACCGCGGCGAGACCGGACGCCTCGTCGGGGGCGTCCAGGATCCGCTTGACGAAGGCGGAGCCGACGATCACCCCGTCGGCGAAGACGGCGACCTCGGCGGCCTGCTGGGCGTTGGAGACGCCGAGGCCGACGCAGACCGGGAGCTCGGTCGTGGCGCGGGTGCGCCGGACCAGGTCCTGGGCCTGCTCGCCGACCGATTCGCGGGTGCCGGTGACCCCCATCAGCGAGGCCGCGTAGACGAAGCCGGAGCCGGCCGCGGTGATGGTGGTGAGGCGCTCGTCCTTGCTGCTCGGTGCGACGACGAAGACGGTCGCGAGACCGTGCTTGTCGGCGTGCTCGCGCCACACCGAGGACTCCTGGACCGGCAGGTCGGGCAGGATGCACCCGGCGCCGCCCGCCTCGGCGAGCTCGGCGGTGAACCGCTCGATGCCGTACCGGTCGATGGGGTTCCAGTACGTCATGACAAGGATCGGGGCTCCGGTCGCCTCGTACGCCTCGCGGACCGTACGCATCACGTCGGCGATCTTCACGCCGCCGCGCAGAGCGATGTCGTCGGCGGTCTGGATGACCGGTCCGTCGAGCACGGGGTCGCTGTGCGGCAGGCCCACCTCGACGACATCGGCGCCACCGGCGACGACGGCCTTGACGGCCTCGATGCCGCCGTCGACCGTCGGGAACCCGGCCGGCAGGTAGGCGATGAGCGCGGCACGGTCCTCCGCCTTGGCGGCGGCGAGGGCGGCGCTCAACAGCTCGATGTTGCCACTCACTTGGCGTCCTCCTCGATCTCGGCGTCGCCGTTCCCCGCGTCCGCCTCGACGGTCGCGTCCACGTCGTACAGCCCGAAGTAGCGGGCCGCCGTGTCCATGTCCTTGTCGCCGCGGCCGGACAGATTGACCACGAGCAGTCCGTCCTTGCCGAGCTCCTTGCCGACCTCCAGGGCTCCGGCCAGCGCGTGGGCGCTCTCGATGGCCGGGATGATCCCTTCGGTGCGGGAGAGCAGCAGCAGCGCCTGCATGGCGGCGTCGTCGGTGACCGCGCGGTACTCGCCGCGGCCGATGTCCTTGAGGTACGCGTGCTCCGGGCCGATGCCTGGGTAGTCCAGACCGGCCGAGATGGAGTACGGCTCGGTGATCTGGCCTTCGTCGTCCTGGAGGACGTAGCTGCGCGAGCCGTGCAGGATGCCGGGCTCGCCCGCGGTCAGGGTCGCCGCGTGCTCGCCGGTCTCCACGCCGTGTCCGGCGGGCTCGCAGCCGATCAGCCGGACGTGCGCGTCCGGGATGAAGGCGTGGAACAGGCCGATGGCGTTGGAGCCGCCGCCGACACAGGCGATCGCGGCGTCCGGCAGCCGGCCGGTCCGCTCCAGGATCTGCCGGCGGGCCTCGACGCCGATGACACGGTGGAAGTCGCGGACCATCACCGGGAAGGGATGCGGGCCGGCGACCGTACCGAAGAGGTAGTGGGTGCGGTCCACATTGGCGACCCAGTCGCGGAACGCCTCGTTGATGGCGTCCTTGAGCGTGCGGGAGCCGGACTTCACGGCGACGACCTCGGCGCCGAGCATCCGCATCCGCGCCACGTTCAGCGCCTGCCGCTCGGTGTCGATCTCACCCATGTAGATGGTGCATTCGAGGCCGAAGAGGGCACACGCGGTCGCGGTGGCGACGCCGTGCTGGCCGGCGCCGGTCTCGGCGATGACCCGGGTCTTGCCCATGCGCTTGGTGAGCAGCGCCTGACCCAGCACGTTGTTGATCTTGTGCGAGCCGGTGTGGTTCAGGTCCTCGCGCTTGAGGAAGATCCGGGCGCCGCCCGCGTGCTCGGCAAAGCGTGGGACCTCGGTCAGCGCACTGGGCCTGCCGGTGTAATTCACCATGAGCTCATTGAGCTCGGCGGCGAAGGCAGGGTCGGCCTTCGCCTTGTCGTACTCGACGGCGACCTCGTCCACGGCGGCGACGAGCGCCTCCGGGATGAACTTGCCGCCGAACGCGCCGAAGTAGCCCTCGGCGCTGGGGACCAGACCCTCGGGGTCCGGAATGAAGAAGTCAGATGACATCCGACGTGCTCCTCGTCATGGCAACGGGTGGGTTCACCGTATGCGCCGTCAACGGAGCTCCGCCGCGACCGGGGGCGGTCGGACGGTTCGGTCGTACGTACGAGAGGGGTGATGCGGGTACGTCGGCCGGGGCTCGCTACAGCGCGGTCCCCGTGCGCCATCGCATGCCGTTGACCTGGCCGGGCTCGTCGCCGATCACATACCGCACCCGCCGTCCGTGCACGCGGCGCGCGGGGGCGCGGCAGCCGCGGGGGCGGCAGCCGCGCGCCAGCGGCGCGTGCGGGTCCCGGGCAGCCGTCACCATGGCCAGGCGCAGGCGCGGCCGGGTGCGGGGCAGGGGACGGTCGGCGGACATGGTGCGGGTCAGCCCCGTCCGTGCCGCAGGGCCGGGTGGGCGCCCGCGGCTACCAGGTCGGCGACAGCGGCCCGCGGGTCGCGGCCGGTGACCAGGGACTCGCCGACGAGTACGGCGTCGGCGCCGGCGTTGGCGTAGGCGATGAGGTCGTGCGGGCCGCGGACGCCGGACTCGGCGACCTTGACGATGCCCGCCGGGATCTCGGGGGCGACACGCTCGAAGATGGAGCGGTCGACCTTGAGGTCCTTCAGACTGCGCGCGTTGACACCGATGATCTTCGCTCCGGCGTCGACGGCGCGCTCCGCCTCCTCCTCGTCGTGCGCCTCGACCAGCGGCGTGAGGCCGATGGACTCGGCGCGCTCGATCAGGGAGACGAGGGCCTCCTGGTCGAGGGCGGCGACGATCAGCAGGGCGAGGTCGGCGCCGTAGGCGCGGGCCTCCCAGAGCTGGTACGAGGTGACGATGAAGTCCTTGCGCAGGATCGGGATGTCGACCTTGGCGCGGACGGCTTCCAGGTCGGCGAGCGAACCTCCGAAGCGGCGCTCCTCGGTGAGGACGGAGATGACGGACGCGCCACCGGCCTCGTAGTCCGCGGCGAGCGCGGCCGGGTCGGCGATCGCGGCCAGGGCCCCCTTGGAGGGGCTGGAGCGCTTGACCTCGCAGATGACGGTCACGCCCTCGCCACGCAGGGCGGCGACTCCGTCCTTGGCCGCCGGAGCGCGCGCCGCGCGTTCCTTGAGCTCGTCGAGGCTGACACGCGCCTGCCGCTCTGCGAGGTCGGCGCGGACGCCGTCGATGATCTCGTCGAGCACACTCACGCGAGCGGCCCCCTTCCGGGACGGTGATGAGGGAACAGGATCAGCCATCTCGATGGTATCCGTAGGAGGGCCGAGGGCCCGCATCCGGCCACCGAAACTCCCACCAGCTGGGCGTTCACGGCGCCAGTACTGATCCGAACGGCAGATTCCGGACGACGGTGAAGATCAGCAGCACGGCGCCGATCCCCCACCAGTAGACCGGTGCGAGGTTGATCCGTACGGGCATTCCTCTGCTCGCGCGGACCATCCAGACCACCCAGACGGCGGCGAAGATCGCGTAGCCGACGACGGCGAGGGCATTGGAGCCGAAGGCGGCGGCGATATCGCCGTGGGCGACGGCGTGGGCGCTGCGCAGCCCGCCGCAGCCGGGGCAGAACAGGCCGGTGACCTGCAGCATCGGGCAGACCGGGTAGTGGCCGGGCTGGTTGGGGTCGACGGCGCCGACGTAGCCGAAGGCCGCGATGACGGCCGCCATGACCGCCACCGGGGTGGCGAGCCGCCGGAAGGGTGCTGCGGGCACGGGCGCCGGCGGGAAGGCCGGCGCGGGCTGACCGGGCGCCGGAACGAAGACCGGCGCGGGCTGCCGGCCGGGCGGGCCCGGTGCGGCTGCGGGAGAAGGCGAGGCGTCCACCCGGTGATTGTCCCCGCTCACGCGGAAAGGCGCAGCCCGGGTCGGGCTGCGCCTTTCACGATGGCTCCGACCGGGGTCAGGAGGACGTCTGGGCCTGCCCGGCTCGCGCCCGGGCGGCGGCCATCTCCGCCGACTCCTTCGGCATGCCGAGACCGGCGGCCTTCATCGCGAGACCGACGATTCCGCCGATGACGATGACCGCGATACCGCCCCAGAAGCCGAGCGGGTTGGCCGCGACCATGAAGACGCCTGCGACGCAGAAGCCGATGAACGCGATGATGACACCGGTCCAGGCGGCCGGGGTGTGTCCGTGGCTGCTGCCCGCCATGAGTTGCTCCTCGTTGGTGTTGCGCTGTGGGTATCGCTGTATCGCTGTACGCAAAGCTGGTGGCGCTGTGCTGCCGCTGTGCAGAAAGCTCGCCGCCATTGTCCCGTACGGACGGGTGCGGCGTGAGCTGGGGGTCGCATCCGGGGCGTGTCCCCCCGGTCACGCCCCGCTCGTGCCGGGAGGTCCTTCAGTGCGTCGGGTCCTCGCCGCGGTCCAGGGCCTTCCACAGGTCCTCGGGCCGGTCCGGGTCCGGGGCGGCGCGGGGGGCCTTGCGGGGGCGCGGAGTGCCGTCGCGTTCGTACCGGCCCGACATGGTCGGCCAGAGCTTCCCGTACCGCAGGGCGAGCAGCCCTGCGATGAGGATCAGCAGTCCGCCGGCGGCGGTGACGTACGGCCAGGCGGTGTGGCTGAGGGCGTCGATGGTGGCGGAGGTGTCGCCGGTGGTCTGCGCCGCCTTCTCGTCGAGGGCCGCTCTGTCGGAGGCGCCGAGGTAGGCGCTCAGTCCGGCACCGAGGCCGCTGAGGGCGAGCAGCCCGGCGACGAGCAGCCGGCCGGCGCTGCGGACGGCGAAGACGGCGACGAGGGCGGCCAGGCCGACGATGGCGAGGGCCGCCGGGAGTCCGGTGACGTCCTGGCCGTCGGCGGTCAGAGGCAGGGAGCCGCCGCCGACGGCGGCCTTGCCCTCGGCCCAGGTCTGGCCGGAGGCGAGGAGGACGACGGTGGCACCGACCGCCCCGAGAAGCAGGCCGGCGGCCAGGCTGCGGCGGCTTCCCGGGGCGTCGGGCGCGGTGGCGGCTTGGGCACGGGGCTGGGGTACGGGGACAGCACTCACGTACTCCACTATCCCTTACCGTGTCACCGCTCGTGGAGGCGGTTGGCCGTATGCACGGCCCGCAGGACCGCGGCGGCCTTGTTGCGGCATTCGGTGTCCTCGGCGACCGGGTCCGAGTCGGCGACGATTCCCGCTCCGGCCTGGACGTACGCGGTGCCGTCGCGCAGCAGAGCCGTACGGATCGCGATCGCGGTGTCGGAGTCCCCGGCGAAGTCGAGGTAGCCGACGCAGCCTCCGTACAGTCCGCGGCGGGTGGGTTCGAGCTCCTCGATGATCTGCATGGCCCGCGGCTTGGGGGCGCCGGAGAGCGTCCCGGCCGGGAAGCACGCGGTCAGGACGTCGAAGGCGGTACGGCCTTCGGCGACGCGGCCGGTGACCGTGGAGACGATGTGCATCACATGCGAGTACCGCTCGATCGACATGAAGTCGACGACCTCGACGCTGCCGGGCACGCAGACCCGTCCCAGGTCGTTGCGGCCGAGGTCGACGAGCATCAGGTGCTCGGCGCGTTCCTTCGGGTCGGCGAGGAGCTCGTCGGCGAGCGCCTGGTCCTCCTGCGGGGTGGTGCCGCGGGGCCGGGTCCCGGCGATCGGGTGGACCATCGCCCGCCCGTCCTCGACCTTGACGAGGGCTTCGGGGCTGGAGCCCGCGACATCGAAGCCGTCGAACCGGAAGAGATACATGTACGGCGACGGGTTGGTCGCGCGCAGCACCCGGTAGACATCCAACGCGCTTGCCGTGCACGGGGTTTCGAAGCGCTGGGACGGGACGACCTGGAATGCTTCGCCGGCCCTGATGCGCTCCTTCACGTCGACGACGGCGTCCTGGAAGGCCTGGCCGCCCCAGAGCGCGGTGTACGGCGGGAGCTCGGACGGCGGGAGGGTGGCGGGGGCGCTCTCGACCGTGCGGGAGAGGTCCGCCTCCATGGCGTCGAGCCGGGCGACGGCGTCGGCGTACGCCTCGTCGACCCCGGTCTCCAGGTCGTTGTGGTTGATCGCGTTGGCAATGAGCAGGACGCTGCCGTCCCAGTGGTCGAGGACGGCCAGGTCCGAGGTGAGGAGCATGGTCAGCTCGGGGAGCTGCAGGTCGTCGCCTCCGTGCTCGCCGATCCGCTCCAGTCGGCGCACGATGTCGTAACCGAGATAGCCGACCATGCCGCCGGTGAACGGCGGCATGCCGGAGTGCAGGTCGCGCGGGGTGTGCAGGGCCTCGACGGTGGCGCGCAGGGCGTCCAGCGGATCCCCGTCGACGGGGACGCCGACGGGCGGGGTGCCGAGCCAGTGCGCCTGCCCGTCGCGGACGGTGAGGGTGGCGGCGCTGCGGACGCCGATGAAGGAGTAGCGGGACCAGGTGCGGCCGTTCTCCGCGGATTCGAGGAGGAACGTGCCGGTGCGCTCGCCCGCGAGCTTGCGGTAGAGCGCGACCGGGGTGTCGCCGTCCGCGAGGAGCCGGCGGCTGACGGGGATGACGCGCCGGTCGGCGGCCAGCTTGCGGAAGGTATCGAGATCCATGGCGGCTGACCCTACTGAGCGAGCGGGAGTACGTCTGCGTCGAAGCAGGTCCGGTCGCCGGTGTGACAGGCGGCACCCGTCTGGTCGACCTTGACGAGGACGGTGTCCGCGTCGCAGTCGAGGGCGACGGACTTGACCACCTGGATGTGGCCCGAGGTGTCGCCCTTGACCCAGTACTCCTGGCGGCTGCGCGACCAGTAGGTGCAGCGGCCGGTGGTCAGGGTGCGGTGCAGGGCCTCGTCGTCCATCCAGCCGAGCATGAGCACCTCACCGGTGTCGTACTGCTGGGCGATGGCCGGGACCAGTCCGTCGGCGCCGCGCTTGAGGCGGGCGGCGATGGCGGGGTCCAGGCTGCTGGCGGGCGGGGTGCTGGGCGCGGGCATGCTGGTCATAGGCCCCATTCTGCCGTGGCCGCGAGGGCGGTTCCGTGAGGCGTCCACTGGGCGGACCGCGGGACCCGGTCGTACGCTGGCGGTCATGTCGACCCATGCGAAGCGCGAACGACTTCTGCTTGCCGACCTGTTGGAGGCGGCGGGCCCCGAAGCCGCCACCCTGTGCCACGGCTGGACGGCCCGGGACCTGGCGGCCCATGTCGTGGTGCGCGAGCGCCGACCGGATGCGGCGGCCGGGGTGCTGCTGAGCCCGCTGAAGAACCGGCTCGAACGGGTGCAGGCCGAGTTCGCCGAGAAGCCGTACGACGAACTCATCCAGCTGATCCGTACGGGGCCGCCCCGGATGTCGCCGTTCGGGCTGAAGCAGCTGGACGAGGCGGCCAACACGGTGGAGTTCTACATCCACGCCGAGGACGTGCGCCGGGCGCAGCCCGACTGGTCGCAGCGGGAGCTGGACCCGGTCTTCGCCGATGCGCTCTGGTCGCGTATGGAGAAGGCGGCGCGGCTGATGGGACGCAAGGCGCCGGTGGGTCTTGTGCTGCGCCGCCCGGACGGGCAGACCGCGGTGGCGCACAAGGGCACTCCGGTGGTGACGGTCACCGGCGAGCCGGGCGAACTACTGCTCTTCGCGTCCGGGCGGCAGGACGCGGCCCGGGTGGAGGTCGAGGGCGACAAGGAGGCGGTGGCCCGGCTGCGGACGGCGGAGCTCGGCATGTAGGACGACGGGTCGCGCGGCCGCCGGTGCCCGGCGGCGATTCCGCCGGCGTGCCGTACGCGCGGCCCGCCGCCCGATGTCAGTGCGGCAGTTCCGCGCGGCGCAGTCGGGTGAACAGCAGGCCGACCACGGCCCCCGCCCCGCCCAGCGCCGCGCTGACGGCGAAGACCGGCGCGGTTCCCCAGGCGGCGACGGCCGCGCCGGTCAGCGGACCGGGTGTCCGGCCTCCCGCAGCGCGTCCTTGACCTCGGAGATCCGCAGATCGCCGAAGTGGAAGACGGACGCGGCGAGAACCGCGTCGGCGCCTGCCGCGATGGCGGGTGCGAAGTGCGCGAGCCGGCCCGCGCCGCCGGAGGCGATGACGGGGACGGTGACGTGTGTGCGGACCGCCGCGATCATCTCGGTGTCGTAGCCGTCCTTCGTGCCGTCGGCGTCCATCGAGTTGAGCAGGATCTCGCCCGCGCCCAGCTCGGCGGCCCGGTGCGCCCACTCGACGGCGTCGATGCCGGTGCCTTTGCGGCCGCCGTGTGTGGTGACCTCGAAGGTGCCCGCGGGGGTACGCCGGGCGTCGACGGACAGCACGAGGACCTGCCGGCCGAACCGCTCGGCGATCTCCCGGATGAGGTCCGGGCGGGCGATCGCCGCGGTGTTGACGCCGACCTTGTCGGCGCCGGCCCGCAGCAGTTTGTCGACGTCGTCGGCGGTACGGACACCGCCGCCTACGGTGAGCGGGATGAAGACCTGCTCCGCGGTGCGGCGCACCACGTCGTAGGTCGTCTCCCGGTCGCCGCTGGACGCGGTGATGTCGAGGAAGGTCAGCTCGTCGGCGCCCTCGGCGTCGTACAGCTTGGCCATCTCGACAGGGTCACCCGCGTCGCGCAGGTTCTGGAAGTTGACACCCTTGACGACCCGGCCGTTGTCGACGTCCAGGCACGGGATGACACGTACCGCGAGACTCATTGCGCACCTTCCCGGTAGGCCTCGATCTCGACCTCGACGACCAGGCTGGGGTCGACGAAACCGGAGACGATGATCATGGAAGCGGCGGGGCGGACGTCATCGAACAGCTCCTTGTGGGCGCGGCCGACTTCGTCCACGTCCCGGGCGTGCGTGAGGTACATCCGGGTACGGACGACGTCCTCGCGGCCCAGCCCCACCTGCTTCAGCGCGTCGAAGGCGACGTTGAAGGAGGCGACGGCCTGCTCGTACGGGCCGCCCGCGGAGATCTGTCCGTTGACGATCGACGTGCAGCCGGCGACCAGGACCAGCCCGTTCGGCAGCTGCACCGCGCGGGAGTAGCCGAACTTGTCCTCCCAGGGGGCGCCGGAGGAGATGCGGTTGACGGAGTCGGTCATCCGGAGACCACCTGCAGCGCCTCTTCGAGGGTGAACGCCTTCGCGTACAGCGCCTTGCCGACAATCGCGCCCTCGACGCCGTCCGGCACGAGCGAGGCGATCGCCCGCAGGTCGTCCAGTGAGGAGACGCCGCCGGAGGCGACGACGGGCTTGTCGGTGGCGGCGCAGACGTTCTTCAGGAGCTCCAGGTTGGGGCCCTGGAGCGTGCCGTCCTTGGCGATGTCGGTGACGACGTAGCGGGCACAGCCCTCGGAGTCGAGGCGGGCAAGGGTCTCGTAGAGGTCGCCGCCGTCGCGGGTCCAGCCGCGGCCGCGGAGCGTCGTACCGCGGACGTCGAGGCCGACAGCGATCTTGTCGCCGTGCTCGGCGATGACCTTGGCGACCCACTCGGGGGTCTCCAGCGCGGCGGTGCCGAGGTTGACCCGGGTGCAGCCGGTGGCGAGGGCGGCGGCGAGCGAGGCGTCGTCACGGATGCCGCCGGACAGCTCGACCTTGATGTCCATGGAGCGGGCGACCTCGGCGATCTGCGCCCGGTTGTCACCGGTGCCGAACGCGGCGTCCAGGTCGACGAGATGCAGCCACTCGGCGCCCGCCTTCTGCCAGGCGAGGGCGGCCTGCAGGGGGTCGCCGTACGAGGTCTCGGAGCCGGACTCGCCGTGCACGAGGCGGACGGCCTGGCCGTCGCGGACGTCGACGGCGGGGAGGAGCTCAAGCGTGGTGGACATCAGAGTGTTCCGATCCAGTTGGTCAGCAGCTGGGCGCCGGCGTCGCCGGACTTCTCGGGGTGGAACTGGGTGGCCCACAGGGCGCCGTTCTCCACGGCGGCGACGAACGGCTCACCGTGGGTGGCCCAGGTAACCCGGGGGGCGCGGATCCTGGCGTTCGTGACTTCGAGGCTCCAGTCGTGCACCGCGTACGAGTGCACGAAGTAGAACCGGGCCTCGGGGTCGAGACCGGCGAAGAGCTCGGAGTCCTCGGGGGACCGCACGGTGTTCCAGCCCATGTGCGGGACGACCGGGGCCTGCAGCGGGGCGACGGTGCCGGGCCACTCGTCGAGGCCCTCCGTCTCCACGCCGTGCTCGATGCCGCGCTCGAAGAGGATCTGCATGCCGACGCAGATGCCCATCACGGGCCGGCCGCCGGAGAGCCTGCGGCCGATGACCCATTCGCCGCGGGCCTTCTTCAGCCCCTCCATGCAGGCGGAGAACGCGCCGACGCCGGGCACCAGCAGCCCGTCGGCGTTCATCGCCCGGTCGAAGTCGCGGGTGATCTCGACGTCCGCGCCGACGTGGGCGAGGGCGCGCTCGGCGGAACGGACGTTGCCGAAGCCGTAGTCGAAGACGACGACCTTCTTCTTCTCACTCACAGGTCGCTCCCTCAGTCCCAGAGTCCCTGGATCCGCATGACACCTGCGACCAGGCACATCACGGATCCGATCCCGAGCAGCACGACGACGCCCTTGGGCATCTTCTGCTTCGAGAAGGAGTAGACGCCACCGGCCAGGAAGAGGCCGAGGACGATCAGAACGGTATTGAGGCCGGTCACAGCGCGCCCTTCGTGGAGGGAAGAATTCCGGCGGCACGCGGGTCGTGCTCGCAGGCGTACCGCAGGGCGCGGGCGAGCGCCTTGAACTGGCACTCCACGATGTGGTGGGCGTTGCGGCCGTACGGGACGTGGACGTGCAGGGCGATCTGCGCCTGGGCGACGAACGACTCCAGGATGTGCCGGGTCATCGTGGTGTCGTACGAGCCGATCATCGGCGCGATGTTCTCCGGCTCGGTGTGCACCAGGTAGGGGCGGCCGGAGAGGTCGACGGTGACCTGGGCGAGCGACTCGTCCAGCGGGACGGTGCAGTTGCCGAAGCGGTAGATGCCGACCTTGTCGCCGAGCGCCTGCTTGAAGGCGGCGCCGAGGGCGAGGGCGGTGTCCTCGATCGTGTGGTGCGTGTCGATGTGCAGGTCGCCCTCGGTCTTGACCGTGAGGTCGAAGAGGCCGTGGCGGCCGAGCTGGTCGAGCATGTGGTCGTAGAAGCCGACCCCGGTCGACACGTCGACCATTCCGGTGCCGTCGAGGTTGACCTCGACGAGCACGGACGTTTCCTTGGTGGTGCGTTCCACGCGGCCTACGCGGGGGCTCATCCGTCGTGCTCCTTCTTGGCGAACTCATTTACAAGCGTGCGTACCGCGTCGAGGAACGCGTCGTTCTCTGCCGGGGTTCCTGCGGAGACCCGCAGCCATCCCGGTACGCCGTTGTCCCGGACCAGGACGCCCCGGTCGAGGATCTGCTGCCAGGCGGTGTGGCTGTCGGCGAAGCGGCCGAACTGGACGAAGTTGGCGTCCGAGTCCGTCACGTCGAAGCCGAGGGCGCGCAGTTCGGTGACGATCCGGTCGCGCTCGCTCTTGAGCTGCGCGACGTATCCGAGGAGCGTGTCGGTGTGCTCCAGGGCGGCGAGCGCCGTGGCCTGGGTGACGGAGGACAGGTGATACGGCAGCCGCACCAGCTGGACGGCGTCCACGACGGCCGGGTCGGCGGCGAGGTAGCCGAGCCGCAGACCGGCGGCGCCGAACGCCTTCGACATGGTGCGCGAGAGCACCAGGTTGGGCCGGCCCTCGATCAGCGGGAGCAGCGAGGGGTGGTGACTGAATTCGCCGTACGCCTCGTCGACGACGACCATCGAGGGCCTGGCGTCCTGGGCGGCGTCGTACAGCGCGAGGACGGTGTCGGCGTCGACGGCGGTGCCCGTGGGGTTGTTGGGCGAGGTGATGAAGACGACGTCCGGCCGCCGCTCGGCGATGGCCTCGCAGGCCGCGTCGACATCGATCGTGAAGTCGTCCTTGCGCGGTCCGGAGATCCAGCCGGTTCCGGTGCCGCGCGCGATGAGGGCGTGCATCGAGTACGAGGGCTCGAAGCCGATCGCGGTGCGTCCGGGTCCCCCGAAGGTCTGCAGCAGCTGCTGCAGCACCTCGTTGGAGCCGTTGGCAGCCCAGACGTTGGCGAGACCGACCTCGTGGCCGGCGGTGCGAGTGAGGTAGCGGGCCAGTTCGGTACGGAGTTCGACGGCGTCCCGGTCGGGGTAGCGGTTGAGGTCGCGGGCGGCCTCGCGGACGCGCTCGGCGATGCGGTCGACGAGCGCCTCGGGGAGCGGGTACGGGTTCTCGTTGGTGTTCAGCCGTACGGCCACGTCGAGCTGGGGCGCGCCGTACGGGGACTGACCACGGAGCTCGTCCCGGATCGGCAGGTCGTCGATACGGGTGGTGTTGCTGTTCGTCACTGCTGCGGAACCTTCCAGCCACGGTGCTCGTCGAGTTCGCCTTCGGCAAAACGGGCCTTGAGAGCGGCGCCGTGGGCGGGGAGATCCTCCGCCTCGGCGAGGGTCACGACATGGTGGGTGACCTCGGCGAGCGCGTCGCGTGTGTAGTCGACGATGTGGATACCGCGCAGGAAGGACTGCACGGACAGGCCCGAGGAGTGGCAGGCGCAGCCACCGGTGGGCAGGACGTGGTTGGAGCCGGCGCAGTAGTCGCCGAGCGAGACCGGGGCCCACGGGCCGACGAAGATCGCTCCGGCGTTGCGGACCCGGTCGGCGACGGCGGCGGCGTCGGCGGTCTGGATCTCCAGGTGCTCGGCGGCGTACGCGTCGACGACCTTGAGGCCGTCCTCCAGATCGTTGACCAGGACGATCGCGGACTGGCGGCCGGCCAGTGCGGGCTCGATCCGGTCGGTGACGTGCTTGGTCGCGGCGATCTGCGGCTTCAGCTCGGCCTCGGTGGCGGCGGCCAGTTCCTCGGAGTCGGTGACGAGGACGGCGGCGGCCAT
Source organism: Streptomyces sp. NPDC005151 (assembly GCF_053599875.1). NCBI lineage: Bacteria > Bacillati > Actinomycetota > Actinomycetes > Kitasatosporales > Streptomycetaceae > Streptomyces > Streptomyces sp. NPDC005151. The sequence continues at coordinate 15,361 of NZ_JBSFYR010000064.1, forward strand.
CGGGTCGTGCTCGGCCTGGCTGATCAGGTCGGCGGCGACGTGCACCGGGTCGGCGGTGGAGTCGGCGAGAATCGCGATCTCGGTGGGTCCGGCCTCGGCGTCGATGCCGATGCGGCCCTTGAGGAGGCGCTTGGCGGCGGCGACATAGATGTTGCCGGGACCGGTGACAAGGTTCACCGGGAGACATTCGGCCGTTCCGTACGCAAACATCGCGACGGCCTGGGCGCCACCGGCGGCGTACACCTCGTCGACGCCGAGCAGGGCGCAGGCGGCGAGGATGGTGGGGTGCGGCAGGCCGCCGAACCCCTTCTGCGGCGGGGAGGCGACGGCGATGCCCTCGACACCCGCCTCCTGCGCCGGTACGACGTTCATGACCACGGAGGACGGGTAGACGGAGCGCCCGCCCGGCACATACAGCCCGACGCGCTCGACGGGCACCCACTTCTCGGTGACGGTACCGCCGGGGACGACCTGCGTGGTGTGCGTGGTGCGGCGCTGCTCGTGGTGGACGAGTCGGGCGCGGCGGATCGACTCCTCCAGGGCGGCCCGTACGGCGGGGTCGAGCCGGTCCAGCGCCTCGGAGAGGGCCGCGGCCGGGACCCGGATCGAGTCGACCCGTACGCCGTCGAATTTCTCCCCCCACTCGATCACTGCTGCTGAGCCACGATGGCGTACGTCCTCGCAGATGGGGCGCACCGTCTCCAGTGCGGCTTCCACGTCGAACTCGGCTCGGGGCAGCAGGTCGCGCAGGTCGCCGCCCTCGGGGAGGGCATTGCCGCGCAGATCGATTCGAGAGATCACACCCCAATTCTCTCAGACCGCCTCCGGCGGCAGTTCGCCCGTATCACTGGCTGATACATGACCCGGCTGTCACGGCCGACTACTCCCGGCCACTACTGACCGCGAGCGTTCACACCGTCACCCAGAGGGAACACAGAGGGAATAACAGCTGCAAGCGGAAGGGGCCCCGGTGACCGAACCGCAGGACAGCGAGATCCCGGACAGCCTCAGCGCGGCGGAACTGGGCATGTGGCGGGCGTTCCGGAACGGCAGCACCTACGATCTGCGCGCCCGCGACCCGATGCGGGACGACCCGTTCGCGCCGACGGTCTGGGGCGCCGAGCGCAGTGTGGACGCCCGTGTCGTCGCCCGGCTGCTGCTGAGCGGGCCGCCCGCCCGGCCGGGACGGGTCGCCGCGCTGAAGCTCCGGGGCGTACGGATCACCGGGACACTCGATCTCGCGGGCGGGCGTGTCGCTCCGTACGTGGAGCTGACGGGCTGCCGCTTCGAGGAGGAGGTGGTTCTGCCGGAGTGTCACTTCACGACGTTGCGGATGGTCGGCTGCGCGGCGCCGCGGCTGGAGGCGGCGCGACTGCGCACCGAGGGCGATCTGCATCTGCCGCGCTGCCGGATCGAGCGCGGGATCCGGCTCACCGACGCCCATATCGGCACCGACCTGCTGCTCAACCAGATTGAGCTCGGGGCCGACCGGCAGGGCCGGGCGCTCGCCGGGGACGGTCTGGCGGTCGCGCAGGACCTGCAGGCGGAGATGGTCGAGACACGTGGCGAGCTGAGTCTGCGCGGTGCGAAGGTCGGCGGTTCGCTGAGTCTGCGCGGCAGCCGGCTGCGGGCGGGGCGTGGCCGGCGCGCACTGAACGCCCCGCAGCTGACGGTGGAGCGGACGTTGTACATGACCGAGGCGTGGGTCAGCGTCGACACGGGGAACCCGGGCACCACTCCCCCGTACGGCATCGTCAGGGCCCAGGCCCAGGCCCAGGCCCCGGCGCACGGCACCCGGGCGCAGGTCTTCGAGTGCCGCGGCGGGGTGCGGCTGGACGACGGGCGGTTCGGTGATGCGGTCGACCTGCACAAGGCCAGGTTCGTGCTGGCGCCCCGCGAGGAGCTGTCGCTGCGCCGGATCGTCGCCCCGGAGCTGCGGTTCAACGCGGAGCGCCCGGAGGAGGGCCGGGTCGTGCTCAACGGCGCGAAGGTCGTCACGCTGATCGACGTGTCGACCAGCTGGCCGGGGCCGGGCGGGCTCGCGATGGGCGGTTTCGTCTACGAGAACCTCGTCCCGTACGGGCACTTCCCGCTCTCCCGCCGCCTGGAGTGGCTGGCGGCGGCGACCCCCGAGTACGTACCGGAGCCGTACGAACGGCTGGCGACGGTGCTGCGCAACTGCGGGGAGGACGCGGACGCCCGCGAGGTGCTGCTCGCCAAGCAGCGGCGCCGGCGCGAGACGCTGCCGCCCGCCGCGAAGCTGTGGGGGATCCTGCAGGACTGGACGGTGGCGTACGGCTACCGGCCCGGGCGGGCGGCGGTGTGGATGGCGGTGCTGTGGGCGGCCGGGGCGGTGGCCTTCTCGCAGTACGAGCCGGCGGCGATCAAGCGGGACGAACACCCGGAGTGGAACGCGGCGCTGTACGCGCTGGATCTGCTGGTGCCCGTGATCAACCTCGGGCAGGACGGGTACTGGCGGATGGAGGGCGGCTGGCAGTGGGCGGCGGCAGCACTGGTGCTGCTGGGGTGGATATTGGCCACGACGGTGGCGGCGGGCGCGTCCAGGCTGCTGCGCCGCGGCTGACCGGGCACGGCCGGGACGGGCCGCCCACGGCCCGCAGACAAGGGCCCGGCGGACACTCCGACGACCGTTCTCCCCCGGCCGACCAGCACGGACACCAACCACCGGAGCAAAATAATCAAGCCGGATCCCACCCCATCCTTTACTCTTTATTGACCTCGCTCAGGGCAACCCGTGCACTCGGCACCAAAGCTTCACAGCGCCCCTCTGGCGCCGCCTCGACCAGCGCTTTTCAATGATCTGCACCATGTCATTCCTTCGCGCCCTACTCCGTACCGCGCGCATGATCCGGCACGCCCCACAGCTGTCCGCCGGACTGCCTGCGGACGATACGGTGCTGCTCGACGCCCCCGACGAGCGGCTCTCCCCCGCGCTCGTCGCCGCCGCCCTCGGGGAGTACGAGCCGGCCGCCAAGCTCCTCGCCACCACCCGGGACGCCGCCGAGTGGGAGAACCGCGACCGTTACCTCGGCCGGCTCGTCACCTTCGCCCGCCACCGCGACAGCTGGCTGACCGACTGGCTCGCCGCCGCCCCGCACGACCCGGACGCACTGCTCGTCAAGGCCGAACTGGCGGTCCGGCGGGCCTGGGAGTCGCCGGCCCGCGCCGAGCAGCTGCGCGACGTGGCACCACTGATCACCGCGGCGGCCGAGAGCGATCCGCGCGACCCGGTGCCCTGGCGGCTCGCGCTCGACCACGCCCGCGGCACGCATGCCCCGCACACCGCCTTCGAGGCGCTGTGGGAGCAGGCCGTCCGGCGCTCCTCGCACCACTACGGCTGCCATGTCGCGGCGCTGCAGTACCTCTCCGCCGCCTGGTACGGCTCGCACCGCGAGTGCTTCGACTTCGCCGAACAGGCCGCCGAGGACTCGCTGCCCAGCTCGCTGGTGCAGGCGCTGCCGGTGCGGGCCGCGTTCGCGCTGCTGAGCGCCGGCCCCGGGGCACGGACCACATCGGTGCTGGAGGAGCGGATCGACAGGGCCGCGGATCTGGCGGTCGCGCTGTCCGCCACGTACGAGCCGGGTGATCCGTGGCCGGCCGAGGTCCGCAATCTGCTGGCGTACGTGCTGGTCGTCCGGGGTCGCTGGGACGAGGCGCTGGAACAGTTCCGGCTGATCGGACCCCATGCGACGTCGTTCCCGTGGTCGCCGGTCTCCGACGATCCGCTCGGCCAGTTCCTGGACGCGCGGGACGGGGTACGCCTCCAGGTGGCATCCGGGATGCCTTTGCGGTACCGGGCCGACCACGGCGGGTCGCGCGGCCATTACGCTTGACCGTTGTGACCACCGCTCGTCTGCCTCTCTTCCCGCTGAACGCGGTGCTGTTCCCCGGCCTCGTGCTGCCGCTCAACGTCTTCGAGGAGCGGTATCGCGCCATGATGCGCGAGCTGCTGAAGACCGATGAGGACGAACCGCGCCGCTTCGTCGTCGTCGCGATCCGCGACGGCCGCGAAATCGCTCCCACCGCCGCCGGAATGCCGGACGCCACCACGGTGCCCTCCGCCACCGGGCGCGGTCCCGCGGACGGCTTCGGCCCCGACCCGATCCAGACGTTCCACCGGGTCGGCTGTGTCGCGGACGCGGCAAAGATCCGGGAACGCGCGGACGGCAGCTTCGAGGTCCTGGCAACCGGCACCACCCGGGTCAAGCTGCTCTCGGTCGACGCGAGCGGCCCCTACCTGACGGCCGAGGTCGAAGAGCTCGACGAGGACGCCGGCGACGAGGCGGGCGCGCTTGCCGAGGGCGTACTGCGGGCGTTCCGCAGCTACCAGAAGCGACTGGCCGGAGCGAGCGAGCGTTCCCTGACGACGGGCGCGGAACTGCCGGACGACCCGTCGGTCGTCTCGTACCTGGTGGCCGCCGCCGCGGTCCTCGACATCCCGTCGAAGCAGCGACTGCTGCAGGCCCCGGACACGGCGACGCGCCTGCGCGAGGAACTGATGCTCCTGCGCTCCGAGACGGCCGTCATCCGGCACCTGCCGTCCCTGCCCGCAGTCGACCTGACCAGGGCGCCGACCCACCCCAACTGATGCGAGGACCCTGCCCCGTGGCAAAGAAGCCGAAGAAGAACCAGCAGTCCGGCTCCGGCGGCACTCCGGCGACGGTCGCCCTGACCGGGGCGGGCACCCCTTTCACGACCCACGCGTACGAGCACGACCCGGCCTCCCCCTCGTACGGTGAGGAGGCGGCGGAAGCGCTGGGCGTCTCCCCCGACCGGGTCTTCAAAACCCTGGTGGCCGACGTGGACGGCACCCTGACCGTGGCGGTCGTCCCGGTGGCCGGCACCCTGGACCTGAAGGCCCTGGCAGCGGCGGTCGGCGGCAAGCGGGCCGCGATGGCGGACCCGGCGGCGGCGGAACGCACGACGGGCTATGTACGGGGCGGCATCTCCCCCCTGGGCCAGCGGAAGCGGCTGCCGACGGTGCTGGACGAGTCGGCGCAGTCCCACGAGACGATCTGCGTATCGGCGGGCCGCCGCGGCCTGGAGGTGGAACTGGCCCCGACGGATCTGGCTTCGCTGACGGGGGCGGTGTTCGCGGCCATCGGCCGGGCGTAGCATTCGCGGCCATCGGCCGGGCGTAGCACACGCGGCCCCGGGGCACTCTCAGCCCCAGGGCATTCGCAGCCCAGGGTCGCTTCCAATCCCAGGGGCATGCGCAGCCCCAGGTCACTTCCAGCCCGGCGTCACATCCAGCCCGTCCGGCGATTGATGACCGGGGGCCGGGGCAGAGCCCCGGCTGCGGGACGGGGCGGGGTGGGGTTGACAGCTGCTTGGCTGGGAGCATGCACGAGGTCGTTTTAGCTCGATCGTGTGACGGTCGGTTGATGGGCTTGCGGTGGGCCGGGAAGACCGCGCTAGCCTGACCGGGCGAGCTGGGACACCGGGTGCGGTGCCGGCGTGCGGGGCCCCTGCTTCACCAGCGAGATGGTTCAGGGCCTCCCCGTCGTCACTGACCGCACCCATCTGGCCAGGTCGTGAGGGACTCCGCCCTTCCGGGACCGGACCACGGACAGGATCCGTGTCGCCGCCCTGAGGTGAAAGCGAACGACCAGTGCGCCCAAGACCGTTCGGGGCGCGCCAGTGCGCGGACTCACTTCCGCTCACCGCCAAGGAACGGTGAGGTCCCGCGCAGCGGCCCTACCCCCGTAGCCCCACCCGCCCCGCTCCCTACGGCTCCGCCGGAGGCGAAGGCGAAGGCGAAGGCGAAGGCGAAGGCGAAGGCGAAGGCGAGGACGGGGACCCCGCCGAGCCCGCACCCCCCGGCCCAGCCCCCGGCACCCCCCAGACTCCCCACTCCGGCTCCGGATCCCGCGGCCCGAACGCCGCGGTCAGCGCCAGATGAACGACCATCGCCGCCAGCGACCAGGCCAGCAACGCACCCTTCGCATGCAGGTCGAGCGGCGCATCGAACACCACGCCCTTGCCGGCCTCACGCGCATGGGCGACCACATCACGTTCCGGTCCGAGCCAGACGCCCACCCCCCAGGCCACCAGCGACCCGAGCAGCCCGCCCAGGGCGAGCCCCACGACCAGCGCGATCCCGCCACGTCGGTGGCACCAGAAGGCCAGCGCCGCAGACACCGCCCCGAACGCGAGCGCGAGCAGCACGAACGTCCCGTCGCTCCCGATCGCCTCCTCGCCCTCGCTGTCCTTGAGGAAGACCGCATGGCTGTCGGAGATCAGCGGGACCCGCGGCGACAGCCACAGCCACAGCAGTCCGAGCCCGAGGCCCGCCACCGTCAGCAGGACGGCGACGACGGCCGCCCGCCGCAGATCCGCCCGCGAATCACGCTCCTCCTGAGACCCCAGGAGGGTCCCGGGACCGGAGCCACCGCCCTTCGGCGGCGTCTGCCAGGGGTCATTGGGCGAGGGCTGGTCGGGCGGTGTCAGAGGTGCGGTCACCGTGCCATCGTGCCAGGCGCCCCTGTGCCGCGCCTCACCGGACCGCTGCCCTGCGGTACGCCCAGGTCGCCACGGCCAGTGAGAGGACACCGACGACGGCGCAGACGGCAAGATCGAGGACGACGACCGCCCAGTCGGGATGGGCGTCGAACGACCGCGACAGGGCCTCGACCCCGTACGTCGAGGGCAGCAGATCGCGCGCCCAGCCGATCGGCGCGGGCATCCGGCCGGCCGGCAGCACCCCCAGCAGCAGCGCCGCCGACATGCCGAGCTGTCCGAGCAGTGTGGCGAGCTCCTGCCGGGGCGCGAGCAGTCCGAGCGCGGCGCCCAGCCCGGACAGCGCTGCCCCGGCGAGCGGAATGACGGCGACGAGCACCCACAGATGCGTCATCGGCAGCTGGAAGAGCACGCTCCCGGTGACCGCAGTGACGATCGTGCCGGGCACCGTGAAGGAGGCGTACGCCCCCGCCGCACCGAGCACCACCGCGGCCGGCGGCACCGGCAGGGTGGCGTAGTGGTCGAGCCCGCCGCCGGCCCGTAGCTGTCCGAAGTACTGGGCGAGCAGATTGAGTGCAACGAAGGCGACGACGAGGACGCTGGATCCGGCGACGACGGCCCGTGCCTCGGAGCCGCCGTCGACGACCCCGCGCATCAGGATCATGATCCCGACGGACTGGAAGGTCGCCACGAAGAGCAGCGGGATCCGGGCGACTCTGGCCCGGGACAGCTGGGCGCGGTAGACGGCCGCGAGCGAGGGAAACAGCCGGGCCCGCGGCGCGAGCGGCGCGACAACGCCACCGAGGCGGTCCTCGGCCCCGGCCCCGGCGGGAGAACCGCTTCCGGCCGTCGTCCGAGCCCCGGCCGCCTCCGCAGGAACACTGCTCGTCACCTGGTGCTGCTCCCGTTCGGTCCCTGCCCGGCCGTACATCCGTACCCGATCGCCGCGGTCATGCCTTCACCAGCCCCTGTGTAGCGTCCCCGCCGAGCGCCAGGTAGACGTCCTCCAGACTCGGCGTCGCCAGAGTGAAGTCGTCAAGTGCGGCGAACGCGGCCCCGCCGGTCACCGCGGCGACCGCTGCCCGTGCCTCCTCCGGCCCGAGCCGCAGCACCCAGCGGCGCCCCGACTCCTGCGCGGACTCCCGCAGCGCGGCCACCTCGGGAACGTCCAGCGGCGCGCGGTCGCGCCATACCAGCTCGACCCGGACCTCGCCCGCCACCCGCTCCTTGAGGCCGGTGGGCGTGTCGCAGGCGATGACCTTGCCGCGTTCGAGGACGGCGACCCGGTCGAGGACGGTCTCGGCCTCGATGACGTTGTGGGTGACCAGCAGCACCGTCGTACCGCGCTCGGCGCGGCGCCGGTCGACGGCGGCCCAGACGGCGCGCCGGGCGACGGGGTCCATCCCGGTCGTCGGCTCGTCCAGGATGAGGACCGGCCGCTCCCCGACCAGGGTGGCGGCGAAGCAGGCGAGCCGCCGCTGCCCGCCGGAGAGCTTCTTCAGGGGGCGCGCCGCGATGTCGGTGAGGCCGAGTTCTTCGAGTACGGCGTCGCGCGCGGCGCGGGCCTCCCGTACCGCGAGTCCGCGCAGCCGCCCGGTGGTCTCGGCGGCGAGCGAAACGGTCAGCTCGTCGAGGGCCGTGGACTCCTGCCCGAGGTAGCCGATCAGCCGGGAGGCCCGCTCGGGGTGGCGCACGAGGTCGTGCCCGAGCATCTCGACGCTGCCGGAGTCGGGCCGCATCAGCCCGGTGAGCTGGCGTACGAGGGTGGACTTGCCCGCGCCGTTGGGCCCGAGAAGTCCGAAGATCTCACCGCGTCGGACGTCGAGGCTGATCCCGTCGGTCGCGCGCACCTCGGGGGTGGCGGGTGTGCCGCGGCGGCCGCGGGCGGCTGGATAGGTCTTGACCAGATCACGCACCGCGCACACGGTCCCGGTCGCCGTCTGCGCCTGTGCTGTGCCCGTCACGAGGTACGAGGGTACGGGGTCGGACGCCTCCTATTGCGCCCGGGCTGCCGGACTACTCCACCGCGGGGGCGTGTTCGGCCGCCGCGCGTACGTCGATCTCACGCCAGAAACCCGCCCGGATCGCGTATCGGTCGTGTTCGTCGATCTGGTCGTCCTTGTGGGCGAGCAGGCCGAACCGCGCCGCGTACCGCAGCAGCTCGCCGTCGATGCGGTGCGGGATCCGCGGATACATGGTGGACAGCTTCTGCAGATGGACGGTCTCCGGCAGCCGTTCCATCCAGCGCCGGGCGAAGACCTGACCTACCTCGAACGGGTCACCGCCGACCGTGGTGATGTCCTCCTCACGGTCCGCCCAGCGCTGCTCGGCGGAGGTGAGCTGGGCGAGAGTGGGCAGCGAGGCGGTCTCGGCGGGTTCGCCGAGCGGTCCGCCGCGCTCCATCCAGCCCTTGTCGGAGGACCAGCGCAGGGTCGCGGTCGCCGGGGGCTGCGCCGCGGGCTGCGCGGCAGCGATCGGGGTGCCGGGGCCGCGCAGGGTGCCCGCCAGATCCTTGGGGGTGGGGACGCCCTTGCCGCCGTGCGCGGCCGGGGCGTGCGCGGTGTCCTCGCCGGTGGGCGCCGCCGCGCCGTCGCGGGCGGCGGCCGCCTGGGCCTCCGAGGCGCGTTCGGCGGAGGCGGCGAGCGCTGCCTCGGGCAGCGGCGCGGAGAGGATCGCGGCGATCTCGGGGCGGGGTGCGGGGGGCGGGGCGCAGCTGCCGCCGTTGTCCTTGGCCCGCACGGCCTGGGTGATCCAGGCTCGGTCGAGCACCCGGCGCTCGTCGGCCTCGGCGACCAGGTCCTCGGACTGGTTGTAGTCGCCGTCGGCGGCCTGCACGGCCCAGAGATGGACAGCCACGCCGTGTTCCTTCGCGGACATCAGTCCGGGCAGCAGATCGCCGTCGCCGGTCACCAGGACGACATCGGAGCAGGCGCGGTTCCTGGCCAGTTCGGTGAGTTCGGCGTGCATGGCGGCGTCGACGCCCTTCTGCGCCCAGCGCCCGTCACTGCGTGTGAGCGCACCGAGCCTTACGGTCACCCGGGGCATGACGCGCAGCCTGCGGTGCTCGGGCTGCGGTACGCGGTCGGGGGCGCCGTCGAACCAGTAGATCCGCAGCAGCGGCTGCCCCGTATCGGCTTCGGCTCGCTCGCGCAGGCCCTGAATCAGCGCCGCATGGTCGACGGTGATGCGGGAACGGGCGGGCTCTCCCGCCAGCAGACTCGCGGCTGCGCCCAGCAAATAGCCGGCGTCCACCAGGACGACGCAACGGTCCACGCGTTCCACCCTCTTCCAGAATTCGGGAATGGCTTCTGCTCAGGGTTTCCTCGAAGTCTGCCCGACGGCGTGAGGGTTGACGGCCGGAACTCGATCATCGGCGTGGCGGATGCGGAAAACGGCGCATGATACCCCCTCATTACGCACGGTAATGATCCAACATGCGCTGTATATGCCGGTATGTGAATCTGACAGCGGTCCTGGCCCCGAGATTCCGCACAGGAGGAACACCATGGCCAAGAACAAGAACCGCAAGCAGGGCAGCCAGCAGAACCGCGCGTCCATACCGGAGCGCGGCGCGGAGGAGACGAAGTCGACGGCTTACGAGTCGCAGACCCAGTCCCAGTCGCAAGCCCAGGGCAGCCCTGCTGATGTTGCCCGTAAGCACCAGCGGCGCTTCGGCCACAACTGACCGGTCAACTCCGGTCCGGCCACAGGCCGGTAGCCGGGAGAGGCGCTCCCGCATGCGCGGGGCGCCTCTCCCGTGCGTTGCGGCGGCCGCTCAGCCGGCCAGGCAGGACGGGCCGAGCAGCACTTTCAGGTCACCGAAGAGCGCCGGGTCGGGCTGGACCCGGTGCCGGTCGAGCCAGAGGACGGTGGTCTTGCGGGGGCCCTGGAGCTTGATCCGTACCTCGGTGTTGCCGCGGTGGTTGCTGAGCACCTCGCCGAGGCGGGCGACCATCGGCGGGGTGATCCTGACCGTCGGGATGGTGAGCACCACCGGTGCGTTGGTCCCGGCCGACGAGAGGTCGGGGACCTGCATCTCCATGGCGACCAGCCGCGGAATGTCCTCGCGCTTGTCGAGCCGTCCCTTGACGAAGACGACGGTGTCCTCGACGAGCTGGGTGGACCGACGGATCGCCGTGAACCAGGCCGAGCAGATGGGAGCGCCCGCATGGGCGGTGCGGGCAGAGATCGATGCATGCGGTCCGAGAGGCGAGACTGAGCGGCCCGCCACACTGAGGACACTTCCGGCCGGGGACGACGGCCCGGACGCCGGCCGCGGCGACGGCGTAGATCTGGCGGCCCCAGCCGATGGTGTCGATGTCTGTGGCCTTCTCGCACCACACGGGAGTGCCGTAGTCGGGGGCGAAGCCAGCCAGGGCCCAGTAGCGCTCGCCGATTGCCACAAGCTCAGGGTCGGCATCGTCGTCAGCGATGACGGCCGGGATGAGCTTGGCGAGGTCGTCGACCGTGGGCTGCTGTTCGGGGATCTCGCTCGTCACAGCCGCCACCCTATGGGCTCCCACCGACAGCCCCGGTTGCTGCCCAGCCGATCACGAGATGGCTACGCTAGGCAGATTTACGGGGACTCTGAGCGATCGTGCGAGGTCGCTGCTTTGCCCCGTTTCCAATCACTCGGCGGGGAGGCGGGAACGGCGTTCCGGAGGGGGCTTGAGGGTTAGGGTGGAGGCTTCCCAAGACCCTTCCTCGGAGGTGCCTAACCGGTGGCCGACAGCTTTGTTCACCTGCATAATCACACCGAATACTCGATGCTCGACGGTGCTCAGCGGCTCAAGCCGATGTTCGCCGAGGTCGAGCGTCAGGGCATGCCCGCCATCGCGATGAGCGACCACGGCAACATGTTCGGAGCGTACGAGTTCCAACAGGTGGCCAAGGGCTTCAAGGGCGTGAAGCCGATCATCGGGATCGAGGCGTACGTCGCCCCGTCCTCGCGCCGGAACCGCAAGCAGGAGTTCTGGGGGCCCGGCGGTGTGCGGGCGATGTCGGACGACGGCGAGGGTTCGAAGGACGTCTCCGGTGGCGGCCGCTTCACCCACATGACGATGTGGGCACGGAACGTCAAGGGACTGCAGAACCTGTTCTACATGTCGACGGAAGCGTCGTACACGGGCCAGTTCCCGGCTGGCAAGCCGCGCATGGACATGGAACTGATCTCTGAGCACGCCGAGGGGATCATCGGGACGACCGGTTGCCCCTCGGGCGCGATCCAGACCCGGCTGCGCCTGAACCAGTACGACGTGGCCCGGGAAATCGCAGGCCAGTACCAGGACATCCTCGGGAAGGAAAACTACTTCCTGGAGCTGATGGACCACGGCCTGGACCTGGAGCGCAATGTCCGCGCCGACCTGCTGCGTCTGGCTAAGGATCTCGACATCCCGCTGCTGGCCACCAATGACGCGCACTACGTTCTCGAAGAGCACGCGGACGCGCACGACAACCTGCTGTGCATCGGCGTGGGCAAGAACAAGGACGACCCGGGCCGGTTCAAGTTCAACGGCACCGGTTACTACCTCAAGACCGCTGCTCAGATGCGGGAGCTCTTTTCCGAGATCCCCGAGGCGTGCGACAACACTCTGCTGATCGCGGAGCGCATCGAGTCGTACGCATCGGTCTTCGAGAACGTCGACGAGATGCCGAACTTCCCCGGCGTTCCCGAGGGCGAGACGCAGGAGTCCTGGCTGCGCAAGGAGTGCCTCAAGGGCCTCGCGATGCGCTACGGCGACCCGATCCCGTCCGAGGTCCTGGAGCGTTTCGAGACCGAGATGTCAGTCATCGGCCCGATGAACTTCTCCAGCTACTTCCTCGTCGTCGCTGACATCTGCCAGTACGCCCGCGACCAGAAGATCCCCGTCGGCCCGGGCCGTGGCTCGGCGACCGGCTCAATCGTCGCGTACGCCACCCGTATCACCGAGTTGTGCCCGCTGGAGCACGGTCTCCTTTTCGAGCGGTTCCTGAACCCCGAGCGCATCAACCCGCCGGATGTCGACCTCGACTTCGACGACCGTCACCGTGACCGCATGGTGCGCTACGTCGTCGACAAGTACGGCGACGAGTTCACCGCCATGGTGAACACCTTCGGCAAGCTCAAGGCCAAGAACGCGATCAAGGACACGTCGCGGCTCATGGGCTACCCGTTCAGCCACGGTGAGCGGATCACGAAGGCCCTGCCGCCGGACGTGATGGGCAAGTCCATCCCGATCAACGGGATCTTCGACGAGAGCCACCCCCGTTACGGGGAAGCCGGCGAGATCCGGCAGATGTACGAGAACGAGCCGGACGTCAAGAAGGTCATCGACGGCGCCAAGGGCGTCGAGGGCCTGATCCGTAACACCGGCGTCCACGCGGCCGCGGTCATCCTGTCGAAGACACGGCTCACCGACCGTATTCCGCTCCACATGCGCGCCAAGGACGGCGTCAAGATCACCGGTTTTGACTACCCCAGTTGTGAGGACATGGGGCTGGTCAAGATGGACTTCCTGGGGCTTAGGAACCTGGGTGTGATCGATCATGCGATCCAGAACATCCGGGAAAACCGCGGCATCAACATCACCACCGACACGGTCCCGCAGGACGGCGCCCAGCCGATCCCGCTGGATGACGCCACTACCTTCCAGCTCCTGGCCCGCGGCGACACCTTCGGCGTGTTCCAGCTCGACGGCGGCGGCATGCGCACGCTGCTGAAGTTGATGGAACCCTCCCGATTCGAAGACATCGCGGCCGCCCTCGCTTTGTACCGGCCGGGTCCCATGGCGGCGAACGCACACACCAACTACGCACACCGCAAGACCGGCCGCCAGGAAATCGAGCCGATCCACCCCGAGCTGAAGGACGCCCTGGAAGGCATCCTCGGCAACACCTTCCACCTGCTCATCTACCAGGAGCAGATCATGGCCATCGCGCGAGAGCTGGCCGGTTACACCCTGGGCGGCGCCGACCTGCTGCGTCGAGCCATGGGCAAGAAGAAGCCTGAGGTTCTGGCCGCCGAATGGGACAAGTTCCACGCCGGTATGCGGAATAATGGGTACTCCGAGGAGTCCATCAAGGCGCTGTGGGACGTCATGCTCCCCTTCTCCGGGTACGCGTTCAACAAGTCCCACACCGCCGGATACGGGCTTGTCTCGTACTGGACCGCCTACTTGAAGGCGAACTACCCGGCCGAGTACATGGCCGCACTCCTCACCTCCGTAGGGGACGACAAGGACAAGGCAGCGATCTACCTGGCTGACGCTCGGAAGCTGGGCGTTCAGGTACTCCAGCCGGACATCAACGAGTCCGTCGCCAACTTCACCGCCATCGGCGACGACGTACGGTTCGGGCTCCGTTCGGTGCGTAACGTCGGTGAAGGCGTCATCGAGTCCCTGGTGGCTTCCCGCAAGTCCAAGGGCAAGTACACCTCCTTCTCCGACTTCCTCGACAAGGCCGATATCGGGGCCCTCAACAAGCGGGCCGTCGAATCGCTGATCAAGGCCGGCGCCTTCGACTCCCTCCAGCACACCCGCAAGGGACTGTCGGCCGCGCACGAGGACGCCATCGACGCGATCATCCCGGTGAAGAAGCAGGCCGCGATCGGGCAGGACGACCTGTTCGGCGATCTCGGTGGCGACAGCGACGATCCGGTCTTCGGCCTGGACTTCCCCATCGATGACAGCGAATGGCCACGCAAGCTACTGCTGGCCGCAGAGCGCGAGATGCTCGGCCTGTACGTCTCCGCGCACCCGCTGGACGGTACCGAGCACATCCTGGCCCGCAACCGGGACACCACGATCAGCGAACTCCTCGGCTCAGGCCGCACGGAAGGCGTCCTGCAGCTGTCCGGACTCATCACCAGCGTGGACCGCCGGATGACCAAGCAGGGCAACCCCTGGGCGATCATCAACCTCGCGGACCGTGACGGCGAGATGGAGATCCTGTTCTTCCCGGCCACTTACACCCTCGTCCAGCACGCCCTGATCCCCGACTCCGTCGTCTCCGTCCAAGGACGCCTCAACGACCGTGACGGGGCGGTCAGTATCTTTGGGCAGGAGATCCAGGTGCTGGATGTTTCTTCGGCAGAGAGCGGCGGCCGGCCACCGGTCATGCTGTCGTTCCCCGCCCACAAGATCAACGATCCGACGGTCGCCGAGCTGAAGCGCATCCTCACCGCTCACAAGGGCGAGAGTCCGGTACGGATGCGGGTCCAGACGCCCGCGAAGAGCATCCTGTACGAGCTGGGATTCCTGGTGGACCCGACCTCGGTCGCCTCCGACATCAAGGGCACCTTCGGCCCCGACGCCTGGCAGGGCGTGGCGTGAGCGCCCCGAGGAGATCCTCCTCCAACTCGACGAACTGCCGCCGTGCCCGTGCTGCGGCAGAGCGGGCCTGCTACAGGCCCAGGCCCGTTTCTCCCATTCGTGACTCCTCCACCCCGTGAAGGGAGTGGCTTCTCGCTATGCCGGGTTGGAGTCGCGACGGACCGGCCCGGCCCGTAGAACATTGAGTGCTCCCACCGTGTCAGCGTGCGAGGTGTGGCCGCAGCTGACGCAGCGAAACTTCTCCTGTGTGGGCCGGTTCTCCTTCGTGGTGTGTCCACACTCGGGGCACGTGCGGGAGGTGTTGCGGGGGTCCCCGGCCATCACTTCCCGCCCGGCGCTTTCAGCCTTTGTGTTCAGGATCGCGAGGAACACCCCCATCCGGTGTCAGCGATCGAACGGTTCAATCCCGCTTTGGCAGCCGCCTCGTTGGGCAGGAAGCTGCTCGGCGTCTCGGGATCGGGCCTGAGTGCGGGGGCCTTGCTCATGTTGCGGATCTTGAGGTCTTCGTGCGCAATGAAGTCGTACTCACGGACCAGGCCGAGCGCGGTCTTGTGCGCGTGGTCGAGCCGCTGGCGGCGGACCTTGCGGTGCAGGGCGCTCCCCCGGCGACGCCCCGCCCGACACGTTGCTGTCCTGGAACACGCGCAGGACGGTCCAGCCCTGTCGTTCCGCATAGGCCCGGCATGACGCCTCCTGCCTGGCCAGTGAAGTACTCGATTCCGTGGTTCGCGACAGCCTCACGTAGATCACCGCACGCAAGACGTTCATGGATTCCCTCCGGTCACCCCAATGCACCCATCCATGACTGTTGCGAAGGTCGGACCATCTGAGGTGAAATCACCCGCACGTCACCCGAATCAGTGACTGCGGCCGTACTTCCCGGGCCCGGGCACTGATGCGGCGCCTCCGGCGTTCTCAGCAGGAGGACATACGGCAAGACCCCGTCATCAACCAAGGAAGCAGGCCGGCAATGCGCAGCACCTTCGAAGTCTCGGACACTGAACGCGAGGAGCAGATCCTCGCGGTCTTCGAGACCGCTTTCGGAGAGCTCCTGGCCGCAGACCCGACCGCCTTCCGGGTCAAGTTCCGCAAGATGGCCGCATCAGCGTTCGCGTTCTATCGGGGCACGGCCTGCCTGTATTACGCCGATCTCGGCTCGACGAGGAACTCGGACCCCTATCTGGACGAACGAACCAGCAGGGTGTGGGTGCACGGCGATCTGCACGCCGAGAACTTCGGCACTTACATGGATGCCAATGGCCGCCTTGTCTTTAATGTGAACGACTTCGACGAAGCCTTCGTAGCCCCGTTCACCTGGGACCTCAAGCGGTTCGCCGCCTCCGTCGCCCTGATCGGGTACGCGAAGGCGCTGGGCGACGACCAGATCAGTGAGCTCGTCCGGGTCTACGCGGCGGCCTACCGCGAGCGGATCCACGCGCTCGCAACAGGCGCGAAGAACGACGAAGTGCCCCCGTTCACGCTGGACACCGCCGAGGGGCCGCTGCTGGCCGCGCTGCGCGACGCCCGGTCGCTGACCCGGTTCTCGCTGCTCGACTCGATGACGGAGATCCGGGACTTCGAGCGCCGGTTCGCGGACGGCGGCGGCGCGATCGATCTGGACGCGGCGACGCGTTATAAGGTGCTGGCGGCGTTCGACGGCTATCTGGAGACGCTGCCCGAGTCGAGCCTGACCCGCCCCGACTCGTACCGGGTGAAGGACGTCGTCGGCCGTCGCGGCATCGGTATCGGCTCGGCCGGGCTGCCCTCGTACAACATCCTTCTGGAGGGCAACAGCGACGCCCTGGAGAACGATGTGGTGATCTATCTCAAGCAGGCGCAGACCCCGGCGGTCTCCCGGCACATCACCGACGCGGCCGTCCGCGACTACTTCCAGCACGAGGGGCACCGCACGGTCATCTCCCAGCGCGCCCTGCAGGCGCACGCCGACCCGTGGCTGGGGTGGACCGAGCTGGACGGTGCCGGTCAGCTGGTCGCCGAGGTCTCGCCGTACGCGGTGGACCTGGACTGGTCCGACATCGACGAGCCCGACGAGATCGCGGCGGTCGTCGCCGACCTCGGCCGGGCGACGGCGACGATGCACTCCGCCGCGGACGACGAGAGCGGCCACTCGCTGGTGCCGTTCTCCACGGAGCGGGCGATCGACGCGGCGATCGCGGCGGACGAGGAGGGCTTCGCCGACCTGCTGGTGGACTTCGCCCACAGCTACGGCGCCCGGGCCCGCGCCGACCACCAGATCTTTGTGGATCTTTTCCGCAACGGCCGCATCCCGGGGCTGTAGGTCTCCTCGCGGTGCCACACCCCCTTTAGGCGGCGCTGACAGGTTCACATGGCACACTCTCGGACGATGGACATATCCGGGACGCAGCTCAGAGTCGTACGCGCGGCGCTATTCACAGCGCTCGTCGTGACGCTCTCCGCTGCGTCCCATGTGCTGCTCTCCCAGGTCCCACTGCCGCTGACCGTGGTCGGCGGGCTGGCCGGTCTGGTCTTCGCCGCGGCGTACGCGCTGGCCGGCCGGGAGCGCGGTTTCGGCGCGATCGCCGGGCTGCTGGTGCCGCTGGAGCTGGCCGCGGACACGGTCTTCACCACCGGCCAGCACCTCTGTTACGGAGCGGCGGGCGGCCCGATCGCGGGTCCGCTGCGTTCGGTCGGCGTCGATGTCCTGTGCGGCGGCGGCGAGGTCGGTACCGGTGGGGCGCAGCTCGGCGGGGTCGGCGCGGCCGGCACCCCGCTCGCCTCCGTGACCGATGCCGGACATGGTGCCGCCGCCCTGCTGGCCTCTCCCGGCCCCGCTGTGCCGTGGCTGCTGCTGGCCGCCCATGTGTCGGTCGGTCTGCTGGCCGCGGCGTGGCTGCGGCGTGGCGAGTCCGCGCTCGCCGGCCTGCTGCGGGCGGTCGCCGCCACGGCGTTCCGGCCGCTGCTGATCGCGGTCGCCGTGGCGGGTACGGTCCGCCGCTCCGTACGGCGTGCCGCCCGGCCCGCCCCGTACCGCCCGCACCTGCTCGCGCATGCCCGCCTCCTCGTGCACTCCGTGGGACGGAGGGGACCGCCTCGCTCGGCCTGCGCCACCGCCTGAGCCCGGACAGTCCCTGACAACCCCACACACCACGGAGAAACAGCCATGAGCAATCGCAACAGCCAGGCCAACAAGGCAGCCGCCCGTGAGCGGCTGCGCGCGGAGCGCGAGCGCCAGGCCAAGAAGGACAAGATCCGCAAGCAGGTGTTCGTCGGCGTCTCGGTGGTCGCCGTGCTGGCGATCGCCGGCGGCGTCAGCTACGGCGTGATGCAGATGAACAAGCCCGGTCACTGGGAGGCGGCGGCGGACGCGAAGAACGTCACCGCGCCGAAGAACACGTCGGGCACCGACGGCACGACCGTCGTCATCGGCAAGTCGACCGCCAAGAAGACCCTCGAACTGTACGAGGACTCGCGCTGCCCGATCTGCGGCCAGTTCGAGCAGACCGTCGGCGAGACGATCCACAAGGACGTCGACGCCGGCAAGTACAAGGTCAAGTACATCGGCGCCACGTTCATCGACAACAGCGACAACGGCGAGGGCGCCAAGAACGCGCTCAGCGCGCTGGGCGCGGCGCTCGACGTCAGCCCGCAGGCGTTCCTCGACTACAAGTTCGCGCTCTACTCCGCGAAGTACCACCCGGAGGAGTCCGACGACAAGTTCGCCAAGGACTCGTACCTGATCAAGGTCGCGAACACGGTGGACGAGCTGAAGGACAACAAGGCGTTCCAGAAGGACGTCAACGACGGCACGTACGACAACTGGGCGATGAAGATGTCCGCGGCGTTCGACAAGAGCGGCGTGAAGGGCACCCCGACGCTGAAGATGGACGGCAAGACGCTCACCAGCGAGGGCAGCGAGAACGCCCCGATGAGCGTGGCCGACTTCAACACCGCGATCACCAAGGCACTGAAGGGCTGACAACCGGCAGCGGTTTCCTTGGACCGACCGGCAATTGGGGGGTGGGTGAAGGAGCGGGGCTGGGGTGCGTGCATCGCAAGGCGAAGGATTGAGCCATGGCGGAGCCATGGTGATGGACGACAACGCCGCGAGGTGCGTCCCCCAGCCCCGTGACGCCGCCCCCCAATTGCCGGCCGGTCTTACGGGCGGGCGAACTTCCGTGGTTCGCCCGCCCGTTCGCCTTACCGGCCAGTAGGGTTCTGGGAGTCCGGCTATTCCTCCCCGTACCGCCATCTCGCAGCCCGCGCCGATCTCGACGCTGTCCTCCATCTCGGCGATTACACCTATGAGTACGCGTCCGGCAGCTACCCGAACGCGAAGTACGTCGTACGACAGCGCGAGCCGGCCCACGAGATTGACCGCCGAGCGCTCGCAGATGGACTACTACGCGGTCTCCGACAAGACGAAGCGGGACGCGAGCTCCGCCTGGACGTGCTCGTACCGGACGCTCAGCGGCACCCAGAAGGTCGAGCGGGCGTACCGCCCGGTGCGCTGAAACGTCTGGTTTCGGCCACGGCGGGCCATGTTGACGGCGCATTACGTCGCTACGGCGGGTGGCGTGTTCCCTGGATCCAATGGGGACACACCACCCGTCGGGGTAACGCGCGACGTTACGTCCGTGTCTCAAACCCTGGAACGGACAGAATTATTTCTCCCCGTTTCCCCGGTTTGCCCCACGATTGATTGGGCCTGATCAGTGCTCCTCAAGGTGTGACATGCGCACGTAATCTCCCGGCGGCGGGTGAGGAAATCCCTCCCCCACGCTTCAGCGAGGAGTACTCGTGCGCACTCTTGCCCGTATATCGCCACGTATACGTCACCGTGCGATCGGCATCGCCGTCCTGGCCGGAACCCTGGCCCTGGCACCGCTCTCCGCTCCCTCCGGCGCGGCCGCCGCCAAGGTGTCCACCGCCTCCGCCTCGGCGGAGAAGTGCGCGAGCACCGACGCCACCGCGCGCGAGGCCCGTCCTTCGGGCACCAAGCACGCCTCCGACCCCAACGAACTGACCGCGACCCAGGCCAAGGCCATGGACACGCAGCTCAAGGCGAGACTCGCGGACCGCCGGGCCAGCGGCGCCACGCTCGCCGCCGGAGCAACCATCCCGGTCTACTTCCACGTCATCCACTCCGGCGCCACCGGCAAGCTCACCTCCGGCGACATCAGCAGCCAGATGAGCGTGCTGAACGCGGCATACGGCGGCCAGGGCACCGGCAACACCAACTCCGGCTTCCAGTTCTCGCTGGCCGGCACCGACTACACGGACAACGCCACCTGGTACAACCTCTCCTCGGGCTCCTCCGCCGAGAAGGCCATGAAGACGGCGCTGCGCAAGGGCGGCAAGAACGCGCTCAACGTCTACACCGCCAACCTCGGCGGCGGGCTGCTCGGCTGGGCGACCTTCCCCAGCTCGTACAACTCCAGCCCGAGCATGGACGGCGTGGTCATCCTCGACACCTCGCTGCCGGGCGGCTCGGCCACCAACTACGACGAGGGCGACACCGCCACCCACGAGGCCGGCCACTGGATGGGGCTTTACCACACGTTCCAGGGCGGCTGTAACGGCAACGGCGACTACGTCTCCGACACGCCGGCCGAGCAGAGCCCCGCGTTCGCGTGCCCGACCGGACGCGACACCTGCACCAAGAAGACCGGGGTCGACCCGATCCACAACTTCATGGACTACACCTACGACTCGTGCATGTACCAGTTCACCGCGGGCCAGGTGCAGCGGATGAGCGACAGCTGGACCGCCTACCGCGCCTGATCCCGGCGTACGGACGAGGGGCCCCGCACACCGTCATGGTGTGTGGGGCTCCGGCCGTCTACAGAGTGGCGAGGAAGCCGAGGGCGACCTTCCACGTCAGATCGGCCGACGCCGCGTCGTAGTCCGGCAGGTCCGGGTCCGTGAAGAGGTGGCCCGCACCGGGGTACCGGTAGATCTCCACATCGGCGCCGGTCCGCTGCATCTGCAGATACCAGGAGTTCAGCCAGTCGTGCGTCTCGAACGGGTCGGGGTCGGCGACATGGAGCTGCACGGGCAGCTCGTCGACCTCCGCGTTCTCCGCGATGTCCGACGTGCCGTGGAAGAGCAGCAGCCCGCGCGCCTTCTCGTCACCGAGTGCCAGGGTCTGAGCGGTGGCGGCGCCGAAGGAGAAGCCGGCGTAGACGAGACCGCGCTCGGAGTAGGGGGCTGCGGCCAGCACAGCGCGCTTGAGCAACTCGTCCTTGCCCAGCTCGTCCCTGAAGGCCATGCCTTCCTCGACGGTCTCGAACGTGTGCCCGTCGAAGAGATCGGGCACGTGCACCTCGTGCCCTGCGCCGCGCAGCCGGGCGGCGGCCGCGTGCACCGCGGGGCGCAGACCGTACGTCGAGTGGAAAAGCATGATGTTCATGGGAGCAATGGTGCCAGTTTCGATCGACAGCATGGAGAACGACGGGACGGAGAACGTTCTGCGTCCGCTGGTCACGGCCGCGGGGGCGCCCGGGTCAGCGCAGGCTGCGTACGTCCAGCTGCCGCAGCACCCGGTCGACCACTTCCGGGTCCGTCCCCGACTCGCTGCGCGCGGACAGCACCGCGTGCCGGGCGGCGGACATCATCTCGAGCTGCACCCGGTTGACCGCCCGGAACCGCTCGGCGCGCTTCGCGTACGCCTCCCGCCGGTCCTCGTCGACCATGTCGGGGCTGATCCGCGCCCCCACGTCGTACGCCAGCCGATGCAGCCGCTCCACAACCTCCTCCGTGAACTCCTCGACCTCCTGGATCTCCTTGAGCCGGTGCCTCGCAGCCTTCGCGGCGCGCAACGCGAGGTCCCGTTCCAGCGCGGCCTCGGCGTCCGTGTCGGCGCGGACGCCGAGCTTCCGTACCAGCCACGGCAGGGTGAGTCCCTGGACGACCAGGGTCGCCATGATCACGACGAAGGCGATGAAGACGATCTCGTCGCGGCCGGGGAACGGTTTCCGTCGTCCGTCTCCAGCGGGATCGCGAGGGCCAGCGCGACGGAGGCCACCCCGCGCATCCCGGCCCACCACATCACGACGGTCTCGCGCCAGCTGGTGGGGATCTCCTCGCTGTAGTCGCGGCGGGTGTGCAGCCGCTTGGCCAGCCAGGTGGCGGGCAGCAGCCACAGCAGCCGTACGCCGACGACGACCGCGACCACCACCAGGCCCCAGCCGGCCATCTGCCAGGCGCGCCCGTGCGACGTGCCGAAGACGTTGTGCAGTTCGAGACCGATCAGGCCGAAGGCGACGCCGGTGACGAGGGTGTCGACGATCTCCCAGAAGCTGCGGCCGGCGAGCCGGCCCAGCACGTCGTCCGCGTCGGCGGTGTGCTCGGCGAGGAACAGCGCGGTGGTGAGCACGGCGAGCACGCCCGACCCCATGAGCTCCTCCGCGAGCACATAGCTCACGAACGGCACCAGCAGCGTCAGCCCGACCTGGAGCGTCGCATCGCCGAGCAGACCCATGAGTTTGATGGTCAGCCAGCCCACCGCGAGACCGACCGCCACGGCGACCACGGCGGAGAGGATCAGCAACCCGAAGGCCTCCGGCAGCGAGAAGGTGCCACTCACCGCGGCGGCGATCGCCACGTGGTAGAGCACGATCGCGGTCACGTCGTTGAACAGTCCCTCGCCCTCCAGGATGGAGACGAGCCTGCGCGGCAGCCCGAGCGATCCCGCGACGGCGGTCGCGGCGACCGGGTCGGGCGGGGCAACGAGCGCGCCGAGAGCCACGGCGGCGGCGAGGGGCAGACCGGGGACGATCGCGTTGGCGACGGCGGCGACGGCTGCCGTCGTCACGAAGACCAGTGCCACGGCCAGCAGAAAGATCGGTCGTTTATTGGCGGCGAACTGCCGCCAGGAGGTGCGCTGCACGGAGGCGTAGAGCAGCGGCGGCAGCAGCGCGGGAAGAATGATCTCCGGCGGGATGTCCACATTCGGTACGAAACTGAGGAACGCCATGCCGACTCCGGCGAGCGTCATCAGTACCGGCGCGGGCAACCCGAGACGTTCCCCCAGTGGCACCGTGACCACGGCTCCGAGTAACAGCAGGAGGAGCAGTGCCAGTTGGTCCACGATGTGCCTTCCGGAGCGGGAGCCGGGTCCGCGCGACGTGCCGTCGAACGGGACCTGGACGCGCTGGGGTCTGCCGGACTGACGGAGACGTGCGCGAGGGTGTCGTTCAGGTTCGTACGACCGGAGCGGCGCCCGGTGTGATCTACAGGCTGCGGCGCATCGCCCGGTGGGGGATCCCCGCATCCGGGAACTCGGGGCCGTACGCCACGTACCCGAGCCGCTCGTAGAAGCCGAGCGCATGGGTCTGGGCGTGCAGGTCCACAGCGGCCAGACCGAGACCGCGGGCCGCGTCCTCGATGGCCCGGACCAGCGCCGCGCCGACCCCGAGACCGCGCGCCCGGCTGGTCACCGCGAGCCGTCCGAGCGAGCCGACGGTGAGGTCGCCACCGGTCTTGGCGGCCACGCCCGCGCCGTGCAGCAACTGTCCCGTGCCGAGCGCCACACCGTCCGCCGCGACGGCGATCACATGCAGCGCGTCCGCGTCGTAGGCGTCGTACTCGATCTCCTCGGGCACGTTCTGCTCGCCGACGAAGACCTCCTTGCGGACCTGGAAGCAGGCCGCGAGGTCGCTCTCGTCGACGGCTGTGCGCGTGGTGTACGGGGCCGGGGTTCCGGTGGTCACTGGCTCTCGGCCGCAATCCTGTCGAGGGCCTGCTGCAGGTCGTCCGGATAGCTGCTGGCGAACTCCACCCAGCTGCCGTCCGACGGGTGCTCGAAGCCGAGCCGGACCGCGTGCAGCCACTGCCGTGTCAGCCCGAGGCGCTTGGCCACCGTCGGGTCGGCGCCGTACGTCAGGTCGCCGACGCAGGGGTGGCGGTGGGCGGACATGTGCACCCGGATCTGGTGCGTACGGCCCGTCTCCAGCTTGATGTCGAGGAGGCTCGCGGACCGGTACGCCTCGATCAGGTCGTAGTGCGTCACGGAGGGCTTGCCCTCGGCCGTGACCGCCCACTTGTAGTCGTGCGTCGGGTGGCGCCCGATGGGGGCGTCGATGGTGCCGCTCATCGGGTCCGGGTGGCCCTGGACCAGCGCGTGGTACTTCTTCTCGACGACCCGGTCGCGGAACTGGCCCTTCAGCAGCGTGTAGGCCCGCTCGGACTTGGCGACGACCATCAGGCCCGAGGTGCCGACGTCGAGGCGGTGGACGATGCCCTGGCGCTCGGCGGCGCCCGAGGTCGAGATCCGGTAACCCGCCGCGGCGAGACCGCCGATGACCGTCGTGCCGGTCCAGCCGGGGCTCGGGTGGGCTGCGACCCCGACCGGCTTCACGATCACGACGATGTCGTCGTCGTCGTGCACGATCTCCATGCCCTCGACGGGCTCGGCGACGATCTGCACCGGAGCGGGTGCCTGCGGCATCTCCACTTCCAGCCAGGCACCGCCCTGCACCCGCTCGGACTTCCCGACCACAGCGCCGTCCACCTGCACCTTCCCGGCAGCGGCCAGCTCGGCGGCCTTGGTGCGGGAGAAGCCGAACATGCGGGAAATGGCGGCGTCGACACGCTCGCCTTCCAGACCGTCGGGAACGGGCAGGGTGCGGACCTCGGGATACGTACTCACCAGTCGAGTATGCCTTGCCGCTGCTAGTCCTTGTGCACGGTGCCGTCGGGGTCCAGGCCCCTGAAGGAAAGGATCACGATCAGGATGCCGCCGCAGACGATGGCGGAGTCCGCGAGGTTGAAGACGGCGAAGTGCGCGGGGGCGATGAAGTCCACCACCGCGCCCTTGAAGAGGCCGGGCGAGCGGAAGATCCGGTCGGTGAGGTTGCCGAGCGCACCACCGAGCAGCAGACCGAGCGCGATCGCCCACGGCAGGCTGTAGAGCTTGCGGGCGAGGCGGGCGATGACCACGATCACCGTCGCCGCGATGGCGGTGAAGATCACCGTGAACGCCTCGCCGATACCGAAGGCGGCGCCCGCGTTCCGGATCGCGTCGAAGCGCAGCCACTCGCCGAAGATCTCGACGGGCTGCTGGTGCTCCAGCTTCGCGACCACGATCATCTTGCTGATCAGGTCGAGCAGATAGGCGAAGACGGCCACGGCGAAGAGCACCATGATCTTCCGCTTGCCCTTGCCGGGGGCCTCGGCCCGGTCCGTGTCCGCGCCCCCGGGCTCACCCCGCACCTCGTCCTCGGGGCCCCCGGTCCCCTCAGCATCAGGGATGTCCGGCGTACCGATGATGCGCTCCGCCTCTGCCACGTGAGTCCCTCAACCTAGGTTCCTGACCGAAGACGAGGGTACGACACACCTCCCTGAATCAGCCGCGACGCTCCTGCTTCTGTTTGTCCTCGACACAGAGCGTCGCCCGGGGGAACGCCTGCATCCGCGCCTTGCCGATCGGATTGCCGCAGATCTCGCACAGTCCGTAGGTCCCCGTGTCGAGCCGGGCCAGCGCCCGCTCGGTCTGCTCCAGCATCTCCGTGGCGTTGGCGGCGAGCGCCATCTCGTGCTCGCGGGTGATGTTCTTCGTGCCGGTGTCCGCCTCGTCGTCACCGGCCCCGTCACCGGAGTCGCGCATCAGCCCGGCGAGCGCCGCACCCGACGCCTCCAGCTCGCTGCGGAGCCGCATGACCTCGCTGGTCAGCTCGGCCCGCGCCTCGGCAACCTCCTCCGGCGTCCAGGGGTCCTCGCCCGGCCGTACGGCCAGATCCCCGGGCGCCGTCGCGGCGGCGACCCGGGCGGGCGGCACCGGTGCCGCGTCCTTGCCGGACGTGCGGGTCCGGGCTGCGCTCTTCTTGGCTACCACCGTGTGGGCTCCCGTCTGTTCGGCGGCCTCGGCCGCCCTCGTGGCCGCCGCAGCGGCCTTCTTCGAAGCCTTCTTGACTGCGTTCTTCCTGGCAGCGGCCTTCGTGCCAGGTGCCGCGTGCCCGCCGCCGGTGTCACCGTCGGCCGTCCGCTCTCCGTCCGCCTCGTGCGCGGCCGTCTTCGGTGCCGCAGCCTTCTTCGCCGCAGCCTTCCTCGCCGCGGTCTTCTTCGCCGCGGCCTTCTTCGCCGCGGCCTTCACCGGAATCGGCTCCAGGACGGTCTCCGTGCCCGTGTCTCCGTTCGTCTCCTCGGCCGCCGCACCCGTGGATCTCGCTGACGCCGACTTCTGTACGGCGGTCTTCTTCGCCACCATGGCCGCGGCCCCTTCACATATTGTGATCTTGCACGCGAATCGTGCTGGGACGATAAATCGACCCCAGCCCCGCGGCAACGGGGCACGCCGCCGAATCGCCTCTCCCCGTGTCGGATCAGCGCGCGCCTGAAACCGTTGTTCCCAGCTCCCCGCCCGGTAATCCGCCCTCCGCTACCCCGCCGGGACTCCGCACGCCCCGTCTCGCCATTCGGGTCACGCCCGCACCCCCCGGATAAACCGGTCGGCCGTCGCCCGTACGGGCCCGTACACTGGGCCCAGCGAGAGGCGTGGATGGGACGAGTAGCGTCGTACGCAGCCAGGAGCGACCCGGGGACGGTGGAAGCCCGGGGGCGAGCGCGTCGTGAAGATCACCCGGAGCCGTCGGAAGAACGCCGCAAGGCAAGTAGAACCGGCATCGCGACCCCAATGAGGGGGCCACGGGCGCACACCCGGGGCCAAGGAGGGTGGTACCGCGGGAACCGTACGGTTCTCGTCCCTCCGACGGGAGTGGAAAACGTCCGCCGGAGGAATCTCGCCCATGACATCGCCGCAGTACCGCCAGGTACCCGCCCAGGTCGACCTTCCCGCGCTGGAGCACGCCGTGCTCGACTTCTGGCGCGAGAGCAAGGTCTTCGCCAAGAGCCTCGAACAGTCCGAGGGCCGCCCCGAGTGGGTCTTCTACGAGGGCCCACCGACCGCCAACGGCATGCCCGGCGCCCACCACATCGAGGCCCGCGTCTTCAAGGACGTCTTCCCCCGCTTCCGCACCATGCAGGGCTACCACGTGGGCCGCAAGGCCGGCTGGGACTGCCACGGACTGCCGGTGGAGCTCGCTGTCGAGAAGGAGCTGGGCTTCAACGGCAAGAAGGACATCGAGGCGTACGGCATCGCCGAGTTCAACGCCAAGTGCCGCGAGTCCGTGACCCGCCACACCGACGCGTTCACCGAGCTCACGACCCGGATGGGCTACTGGGTCGATCTGGACGACGCGTACCGCACGATGGACCCGTCGTACGTCGACTCCGTCTGGTGGTCCCTGAAGGAGATCTTCAACAAGGACCTGCTGGTCCAGGACCACCGCGTCGCACCGTGGTGTCCGCGCTGCGGCACCGGCCTCTCGGACCACGAGCTGGCCCAGGGTTACGAGACGGTTGTCGACCCCTCGGTCTTCGTACGCTTCCCGCTCACCTCCGGCCCGCTGGCCGGCGAGGCCGCGCTGCTGGTCTGGACGACCACCCCGTGGACCCTGGTCTCCAACACCGCCGTCGCCGCGCACCCCGACGTCACGTACGTCGTCGCGAGCAACGGCGAGGAGAAGCTCGTCGTCGCCCAGCCCCTCCTGGAGAAGGCACTCGGCGAGGGCTGGGAGCTCACCGGCCAGTCCTTCACCGGCCGCGAGATGGAGCGCTGGACGTACGAGCGCCCGTTCGCCCTCGTCGACTTCCCGAGCGACAGCGCCCCGGCGCACTACGTCGTCAACGCCGAGTACGTGACGACCGAGGACGGTACGGGTCTGGTCCACCAGTCCCCCGCCTTCGGTGAGGACGACCTCAAGGTCTGCCGCGCCTACGGCCTGCCGGTCGTGAACCCGGTCCGCCCCGACGGCACCTTCGAGCAGAACCTGCCGCTGGTCGGCGGCGTCTTCTTCAAGAAGGCCGACGAGGCGCTCACCGAGGACCTGGCCGCCCGCGGCAAGCTCTTCCGCCACGTCCCCTACGAGCACAGCTACCCGCACTGCTGGCGCTGCCACACCGCGCTGCTCTACTACGCGCAGCCGTCCTGGTACATCCGTACGACCGCCATCAAGGACCGGCTCCTCGAAGAGAACGAGAAGACCAACTGGTTCCCCGACTCGGTCAAGAACGGCCGCTTCGGCGACTGGCTGAACAACAACGTCGACTGGGCGCTGTCCCGCAACCGCTACTGGGGCACCCCGCTGCCGATCTGGCGCTGCGAGGACAACCACCTCACCTGCGTCGGCTCCCGTGCCGAGCTCACCGAGCTCACCGGAACCGACCAGTCGGACCTGGACCCGCACCGTCCGTTCATCGACGCGATCACGTTCACCTGCTCGCACGAGAACTGCCAGCTGGAGGCGTACCGCGTCCCGGAGGTCATCGACGCCTGGTACGACTCGGGCTCGATGCCGTTCGCGCAGTGGGGCTACCCGTACAAGAACAAGGAGCTGTTCGAGAGCCGCTACCCGGCGCAGTTCATCTCCGAGGCGATCGACCAGACCCGCGGCTGGTTCTACACGCTGATGGCCGTCGGCACGCTGGTCTTCGACAAGTCCTCGTACGAGAACGTGGTCTGCCTGGGCCACATCCTCGCCGAGGACGGCCGGAAGATGTCCAAGCACCTGGGCAACATCCTCCAGCCGATCCCGCTCATGGACCAGCACGGCGCGGACGCGGTCCGCTGGTTCATGGCGGCGGGCGGCTCCCCGTGGGCGGCGCGGCGCGTGGGCCACGGCACGATCCAGGAGGTCGTGCGCAAGACCCTCCTCACGTACTGGAACACGGTCGCCTTCCAGGCGCTGTACGCGCGCACGTCGGACTGGGCGCCGTCCGCGGCCGACCCGGCCCCGGCGGACCGCACAGTCCTTGACCGCTGGCTGCTCAGCGAGCTGAACGCGCTGGTGGACCAGGTCACGCAGGCATTGGAGGGGTACGACACCCAGCGCGCCGGCAAGCTCCTGTCCGCGTTCGTGGACGACCTGTCCAACTGGTACGTGCGCCGCTCCCGCCGCCGCTTCTGGCAGGGTGACAAGGCGGCGCTGCGCACGCTGCATGAGGTCATCGAGACGGTCACGCGTCTGATGGCCCCGCTGACCCCGTTCATCACCGAGCGGGTCTGGCAGGACCTTGTCGTCCCGGTGACTGCGGACTCCCCGGAGTCGGTGCACCTGTCCTCCTGGCCGAAGGCGGACCTGGCCGCGATCGACCCGGCGCTCTCCACGCAGATGGCGCTGGTGCGCCGCCTGGTCGAGCTCGGCCGCGCCACGCGCGCCGAATCGGGCGTCAAGACCCGCCAGCCGCTGTCCCGCGCCCTGGTCGCGGCGTCTGGCTTCGAGTCGCTCTCCCCCGAGCTGCATGCCCAGATCACCGAGGAACTGAACGTCTCCTCGCTCGCCTCCCTCTCGGAGGTCGGCGGCTCGCTGGTCGACACGACGGCGAAGGCGAACTTCCGGGCACTGGGCAAGCGGTTCGGCAAGGGCGTCCAGGCGGTGGCGAAGGCGGTCGCGAACGCCGACGCGGCGGCGCTCTCCCTGGCCCTGCGCGAGGGCACGGCGTCGGTCGAGGTCGACGGCGAGACAGTCACCCTCGCCCCCGACGAGGTGATCATCACCGAGACGCCGCGCGAGGGCTGGTCGGTGGCGTCCGACTCGGGCGCGACGGTCGCGCTCGACCTGGAGATCACCCCGGAGCTGCGGCGTGCGGGCCTGGCCCGTGACGCGATCCGGTTGATCCAGGAGGCCCGCAAGAACAGCGGCCTGGACGTGGCGGACCGCATCGCCGTCCGCTGGACGTCCACGTCCCCCGCGACGGTCGAGGCGCTGACCGAACACGCGCCGCTCATCGCGGACGAGGTGCTGGCGCTGGACTACGCGCAGGGTGAGGCGGACGGGGCGTACGGCACTCCGTTCGAGGACGAGGGTCTGGCGCTGACGTTCCGCCTCCGCAAGACGGAGCAGTAACCCGCACCACGAGAGGCCCGGCCGGACACGTTCCGGCCGGGCCTCTCGCTGTTCCCCCGGCCGTCCCTTGCCGAAGCCGGGGGCCCGCCCCCATACCCAGCCTCGCCGGCGTTTGAGAGCCTGTCGGGTGACCTTCGATCGGAAAGCGGACGCGGTCTGGTACGTGCGATTCCAAGGCGCCGGAAGGCCCTCGGATGGGGTCTCCCCT
>NZ_JBSFYR010000065.1:0-43179 GCF_053599875.1 Streptomyces sp. NPDC005151
GCTGGGGTGCGTGCATCGCAAGGCGGAGGATTGAGCCATGGTGATGGACGACAACGCCGCGAGGTGCGTGCCCCAGCCCCGTGACGCCGCCCCCCAATTGCCGGTCGGTCTAAGGAGCATTCCGACTAGGCTCGGTCCATGAGCTGGCTCCGGGCGCTGAGAGAGACCGCCCGCTCGGGGCTGACGATCGAGCGGCGGCGCCTCGAACCGCTCATCGCGATCCGTGGCGCGGCCGGACTCGCCCTGGTCATCGGGGTCGGCCTCGCCTTCTTCGGGCCGGTGGTCGCCGCCAGTTCCGCGTTCGGCGCGTTCCAGGCGGCCATCGCCACCTTCCAGCGCAGCTGGCGCCCCCGGCCCGTCCTGGCCCTGGTTTCCGGTGCGAGTCTCGCGGTATCGACGTTCCTCGGCTATCTCACCGGCGCCCATCTCCCGCTGTTCATGGCCCTGCTGGTCCTCTGGACGTTCCTGGCCGGGCTGGCCTGGGCGGCCGGGCCGACGGGCGGCATCATCGCCGCATCCAATGTCGGCATCATGCTGGTCACGATCACCCTCCCCACCTCCGTCGCCCAGGCGGCCGTACACGCTGTGATGATCGCGTTCGGCGGAGTCGTCCAGGCGGCGTTGATCGTCCTGTTTCCGGTACGCAGATGGGGCGCCCAGCGCGACGCCCTCGCCGACGCACTGGCGGCGGAGGCCGACTACGCCCGCAGGCTGCGCCACGACCCGGTCGCCGTGTTCGACCCGGTCCCGCTGATGACCGCCCGCAGCGCCGCCGCCGTCACCCCGCGCCAGGCCCGCCACCGCCCCGCCGAACTGCATGGCTCCCGCGGCGTCGCCGAACGGATCAGGCCGGTGCTCGCCTCGCTCGCGGACCCGGCGGTGGGCGCCCCCGCCGAAGGTCCGGAACGCGGCCGGGTCCGCGAACTCCTTGCCGCCGCAGCCTCCGTACTGGACGCCGCGGCCCGCGCGATCCGGCACGGCATCCCAGTGCGCCTTCCCGCCCCCGCCGTCGCCGCCCTGAAGACCCCCGACACCGGGGCGATCCTCACCGGAGCCGCGCGCCGTGCCGCGCGCCGCCTCGGCGCGCTGCTCGCCGATGTCATCGAGACCGCCGAGGGCGACGGGACGAAGGAGGACCGGGCGGAGGCCGATGACGCGGCCGACACGATCGCCCCGCACCGCCGCCGCCCCACCCTGCTGCGGCTGGTCCCCGTCGTCCTGCGGGCGATGCGCGCCGAACTGCGCCCCGGTTCGCCGATCCTGCGGCACGCCGTCCGGGCCACTGCTGTCGTCGCCGTCGGCTATCTCATCGGCGCCGCCCTGCCGTTCGGTCACGGCTACTGGGCGCCGATGGCCGCCGTCATGGTGATGCGGCCCGAGTTCTCCCAGACGTACGCCCGAGCCGCGGGCCGGTTCGGCGGCACGATCGTCGGGGTCTTCGTCGCCACCGCCATCGTCCGGGCCGCCCATCCCGGTGTCGGTCCCGCTGCCGCGCTCGCCGTCGGCTGCGCCCTGCTGATGTACCTGCTGATGCGCACCGGGTACGTGGTCGGCCAGGCGTGCGTCTCCGCGTACGTCGTCTTCCTGCTCGGCATGGCGGGCGACCACTGGTCGCAGACCGTGGCCGAACGCGTCGTCCTCACCCTGGTGGGCGGGCTCCTCGCGATGATCTCGTACGCCGTCTACCCGGCCTGGGAAACCCCTCGGCTGCGCAACCGGCTCGGAGACTGGCTGACAGCCGGTGGACGGTACGCCGCCGCCGCCGTCGACCAGTACGCGGATCCGGCGGAGCGCGGCCCCGAGGACGTCCGCGCCGCGCTTCTCGCCTCCCGCGTAGCCCGCGTGGCCTGGCAGGAGGCGGTCGCGAGGGCCCAGCACGAACCCGTGCGCCACCGCGGCCTCTCCCGCACGGACGCCGACGACGCCCAGCACGCCCTCGCCCAGCTGAGCCGGGCCGCGATGCTGATGGAGGCGCACCTGCCGGAGGGCGATGCCACTCCCGTCCCCGCCGCCGCGCAACTCGCCGACGCGCTGCGCCGGGCCACCGAGCAGGGCGCGAAGGACGTGCGGGAGCGCCGCGCACCGCGCTGGGACGCGGTCCGTGAGGCGCTGGAGCGGTGGGACGAGGAGGACCGACGGCGCGGGCGGACATCCGACCCGGTCGTACGGAACGGGGCCGATCTGCTGCTGGAGTCCCTGGAGGAGTTCTCCCGGGCACTGGACGGCGGCGCGGGCGCCCGGCCCGGGACGAGCGGTGCCGGACGGAGCTGAACGGTCCGGCAGCGCTCCCGCGTCACGGGGTGGGCAGGCCCGGCAGTCCCGTCGGCAGCGCACCCGGCTCCGTCTTGGCCAGCGTGTCCTTGCCGCCGGCGTCCCACTGAACGACGATCGTCCTGCCGTCGTTGGACGCGATGACTCCCATGGTGCGGGCGGTGTCGCCGTCGGTGCACTTCAGCGCCAGCATCACCTTGCCCATGTCCTTCACCTCGCCCGAGCAGACGTGGGCGTCGGCGACGAGCGCGGCCTTGCCGGCGGTGACCGACAGGGCGACGGCCTTGCCGTCGGTCACCCCGGCCCATGTCCCGTCGAGCGCCGCGGCGTCTCCCGCGGAACCGCTGTCGCTGCCGTCGGCGGGTGCCGAGGTGCGCCCGTCGGCTGCGCCCGTGTCCGAGTCGCTCTTCCCGCTGTCACTGCCGCAGCCCGTCAGTGCGACCGCGGCGGCCAGACCCGCGACGGCGACGGCGCCGGTTCGTACGAGTGGGTGCACCCGGAATTCCCCCTTGTTGACGAAAGACCGCCCAAAGTTACCAGGGCGTGCCGATCGATCTGCGGGGCAACTCCTCCTGCCGGGAGCCAAATAGACGCTGCGTTCGTCTATCTCTGCGTGCGAGCGGGCGGGCGGGCGAAGGTAAAGCTGTAATCAAGAGGACACCCCGCGTGCACGTGCATCTGCTCATGCATCGGCATATGAACACAGCTATGATCCGAACCAGTTGACACTTGCACCTTGCAACTCGGGGAGCGTCCTGTGCACCACGTGTACAACGGCATGGCCGCCACAGAGCTTCGCGGAGTCGTCTGGCAGAAGAGCAGGCACAGCAACTCCCAGGGATCCTGCGTGGAGTTCGCCAAGTTGCCCGACGGGGGTGTGGCGATGCGGAATTCACGCCACCCCGACGGTCCCGCCCTGGTCTATACGCCGGCCGAGATAGAGGCGCTGCTGCTCGGCGTGAAGGACGGGGAGTTCGATCATCTGATAGCGGGCGGCTGACCGCCGCACGGGCGGAAAGCGCAGGCCGTGCGCGCGGAACGCCGCGCCGGGCCGCGTGCGTCAGACGGTGTCGGAGAGCCGGAACAGCGCCCAGACCACCTTGCCGCGCGGCGCCTGCGAGCCCGTCGGCGGATTCTCCGGACCCAGTACGGGGGACGGGTGCCAGCCCCAGCCGTCACTGAACGACTCGACCAGGAAAAGACCGCGGCCCGACTCCGCCGAGTCCGCCGCCTCGGACGCCACCGGACTCGCCTGACTGGGGTCGCGGACCGCGCACACCAGACGTGCGGACCAGCGCATCAAGTGCAGTCTTACCGGAGCCTCCTGAGGGTCCCTCGGGGCGTCATCGGGCAGCGCGTGCCGCAGCGCGTTGGTGACGAGTTCGGAGACGACCAGGGCGACGTCGTCGAAACGGTCGCTCAGCTCCCACCGGGTCAGCGTCGCCTTGGTGAACTGGCGGGCTCCACCGACGGCTTCGTAGCGGGCCGGCAGGGTGCAGGTGGCTGATCCGGAGACGGCTGAGGGATCGATGGGGGGAAGGCCCTGCCGTAACGGCCCGAGCATCGTCGATCCATTCGTCCCCATGCGAGGCACTCCCGGGATTCGCGGCTGTAGCGGTACTGCGGCACAACACGAACGAGCACGCAGGTGCGCGGGGCCCATGGTTCCGAATGCGCTGAGCAGATGCAAGGGCAGATGCACGTGCACGCGCCGGACCTGTCCGACCCCGTGCCGGTTCTTGCTCATTTCTTCCTACGGACAGATTCATGGCTTTCTGCAAGTCTTCTCATTTCCGTAATCGAATGAGTACGGGCTGAAGCGTTTTGATGGCAGAATCCGGCTCTTGGGGTTCAGGGGGTGCCCCGATGCCCAGGAAGCGATGGGGAGGGTTGGACCAGTGGCGGCAGGCGAGTCGAGTGGATCCGTGGTACGGCGCATCCTGCTGGGCTCTCAGCTCAGGCGACTGCGTGACTCGCGCGGCATCACCCGCGAGGCGGCCGGCTACTCCATCCGTGCTTCCGAATCGAAGATCAGCCGCATGGAGTTGGGACGGGTGAGGTTCAAGGCCAGGGACGTCGAGGACCTGCTCACGCTCTACGGGGTCACGGACGAGGCGGAGCGCGACTCGCTCCTCGGCCTGGCTCGCGAGGCCAACGTGGCGGGCTGGTGGCACAGTTACGGAGACGTGCTGCCCGGCTGGTTCCAGACGTACATCGGTCTGGAGGGGGCGGCCTCGCTCATCCGGATCTACGAAGTCCAGTTCATCCATGGCCTGTTGCAGACCGAGGCCTATGCGCACGCCGTCGTCTCCCGCGGCATGTCCGGCGCCCCCGCCGCCGAGATCGACCGCAGGGTCGCGCTCCGGCTCGAGCGGCAGAAGGTCCTCGTCTCCGAACACGCTCCGAGCTTCCATGCCGTGCTGGACGAAGCGGCACTGCGCCGCCCGTACGGCGAACGCGAGGTGATGCGCGCACAATTGCGGCATCTGATCGAAATGTCGGAACAGCCGAACATCACGCTTCAAGTGATGCCCTTCAGTTTTGGCGGGCATGCCGGAGAGAGCGGCTCCTTCACGATGCTGCGATTCCCGGAATCCGATCTGTCGGACATTGTCTATTTGGAGCAGCTGACAAGTGCGCTCTATCTGGACAAGGCCGAGGAAGTCGCCCAGTACGAAAGGGCGATGACGCGGCTCCACCACGACAGTCCGGGTCCCGAAGAGAGCCGTGATCTACTCCGCGGTCTTCTCCAACTGTCCTGATTCATCAGTAAG
This sequence comes from Streptomyces sp. NPDC005151, assembly GCF_053599875.1. NCBI lineage: Bacteria > Bacillati > Actinomycetota > Actinomycetes > Kitasatosporales > Streptomycetaceae > Streptomyces > Streptomyces sp. NPDC005151. The sequence goes on from NZ_JBSFYR010000065.1 coordinate 5,046, forward strand.
ATGACGTATCAACAGGAGTCTGCACCTGCAGTAAGGGATCGCATGTCCTTCTTCAACGAGCTGGCCAACCAGTACATCGACGGTGAGTGGCGGACCGGCACGGGCTCGTGGGACATCATCGATTTCAATCCGTACAACGGGGAAAAGCTCGCCGCCATCACCGTCGCCACCGCGCAGGAGGTCGACGAGGCCTACCGTGCCGCCGAGCGCGCCCAGCGGGTCTGGGCCACCACCAACCCGTACGAACGCCGCCTCGTCCTCGAACGCGCCCTGCGTATCACCGAGGAGCGCACCGAGGACATCATCGGGGCGATCAACGACGAACTGGGCGGCACCCGGCTCAAGGCGGAGTTCGAGATCCGCTGCGCCAAGGACTTCCTGCGCGAGGCGATCCAGCAGGCGGTGCGAGCCGAGGGGCGGATCCTGCCGTCCCCGCTGGACGGCAAGGAGAACCGCGTCTACCGGCTGCCCGTCGGCGTCATAGGCGTGATCAGCCCGTTCAACTTCCCCTTCCTGGTGACGATGAAGTCGGTCGCACCGGCCCTGGCGCTCGGCAACGCGGTCGTCATCAAGCCCAACCAGAACGCCCCCGTCGTCGGCGGCGGACTGATCGCCAAGATCTTCGAGGACGCCGGGCTGCCCGCCGGACTGCTCAACGTCCTGGTCACCGACATCGCCGAGATCGGCGACGCGCTGATAGCGCACCCCGTGCCCAAGGTGATCTCCTTCGCCGGCTCGGACCGGGTCGGCCGCCATGTCGGTGCGACCGCGGGCGGACTCTTCAAGCGGGCCATCCTCGAACTCAGCGGCAACAGCGCCCTGGTGGTGCTGGACGACGCGGACATCGACTACGCGGTCGACGCGGCCGTCTTCAGTCGCTTCGTCTACCAGGGGCAGGTCTGCATGGCCGCCAACCGCATCCTGGTGGACCGCTCACTCGCACCCGAGTTCACCGAGAAGTTCATCGCCAAGGTGGCGGCGCTCAGGACCGGCGACCCGCGCGACCCCGAAACCCAGATCGGCCCGGTCATCAACACCTTCCAGGCCGACGCGCTGACCGCGCTGGTCGACCAGGCGGTCGCCGAAGGCGCCACGGCGCTCGTACGGGGCGGCACCCGCGGCAATCTCGTCGAGCCGACAGTCCTCGCGGGGCTCCCGGACGACTCGCCGCTGCTCGCCCAGGAGATCTTCGGTCCGGTGGCGCTGCTGATGACGTTCGACGGCGAGGAGGAGGCCGTACGGATCGCCAATGACACCCCGTACGGGCTGAGCGGCGCCGTGCACACCGGGAACGTTGAGCGCGGGGTGCGGTTCGCGCAGCGCATCGTGACCGGAATGTTCCACGTCAACGACTCCACGATCGCGGACGACCCGATGGTGGCGTTCGGCGGCGAGAAGTTCTCCGGGACCGGGCGGCTGAACGGCGACGCCACCGTGGAGGCGTTCACCACCCAGAAGTGGATCTCGATCCAGCACGGCCGGACCGAATTCTCGCTCTGATGCCCGCCCGTTGAGGACGGAAGCTGTCCGCAAGGGTCCGTAGCTTGGTCGGTGTCAGGAAGACACCGAGCGCAGGCTCGGACGGTTCCGAAGGGCGGACATCATGGTCACTCACGTTCCCGCAGAGGCCCACGGCGACGAGCGCGGCGCGCTCCTCTCCTTCGTCGAGGCCCAGCGCGGCGCGATCCGGCGCTCGCTGCTCGGACTCACCGAGGAGCAGGCGGCGAGCCGGCCCAGCGCCAGCGAACTCTCCCTTTCCGGGCTGCTCAAGCATGTCGCCGAGACCGAGCTGAACTGGCTGCGCCTCGCCCAGCAGCGGCCCAATGAGAAGGCCCGCACCGAGGAGACCTGGGCGGACAGCTTCCGGCTGGTCGGGGACGAGACCGTCCCGCAGATGCTGGAGTTCTGGGCGAAGGTCGCGGCGGAGACCGAGGGGTTCATCCACTCGGTGGAGAGCATGAACGACACGTTCCCGCTGCCCGAGGCGCCCTGGTTCCCCAAGGACCAGAAGTGCTCGATGCGCTGGCTGCTGGTCCATCTCGTCGAGGAGATCGCCCGGCACTCCGGGCACGCGGACATCATCCGGGAGTCCCTGGACGGCCGGACCGCGTTCGAGCTGGTCGCCGAGGAGGCGGGCTACCCTAGTCAAAGTTGAATAGGAAGGGTGAGTGGGATGTCCGCGATCCGGCTGCTGGTCCTCGGTGCCGTGCGTCAGCACGGCCGGGCGCACGGCTATCAGGTCCGCAACGACCTGGAGTACTGGGGCGCCCACGAGTGGTCCAACGCCAAGCCGGGCTCGGTCTACCACGCCCTGAAGCAGATGGCGAAGCAAGGGCTGCTGATCGCCCATGAGATCGCCCCGAGCGCCGCGGGCGGCCCGCCCCGTACCGAGTACGAGATCACCGAGAAGGGTACCGAGGAGTACCTCTCCCTGCTGCGTGCGGCGCTGACCTCGTACGACCAGAAGATGGACGTGCTGTCGGCGGGCATCGGCTTCATCGTCGACCTGGAGCGGTCCGAGGCGGTCGCGCTGCTCAAGGAGCGGGTGGCGGGGCTGGCGGCCTGGCGGGCCTCGGTCACCGAGTACTACACGCCGCAGGACGGGCCCGAATCGCTCGGTCACATCGGCGAGATCATGAACATGTGGGTCCACTCGGCGGACGCGGGAGCCGAGTGGACGCGGGGGCTGATCGAGCGGATCGAGGGCGGCGCGTACACCTTCGCAGGGGAGGGCGATCCGTTCGTCGGGGTGCTCGCCGAGGGCGAGGAGAACCCGTACGCGACCGGTGTCCCGGATCCCGGGGATCTCGACTGATCAAGTTTGACGAATGGGTTGGCTCCGGTTACCTTTCTCCATCTAGTCAAGTTTGACTAGATGGGTGGGTGGCGACGAGAGGGTGTGGCGAGAGTGACGGACGCGATCGTTCTCGACGATGTGCACAAGAAGTACGGGGGCAGACGCGCCCTGGACGGCCTCGATCTCACGGTCGGCCGGGGCACGGTGCACGCCGTGCTCGGCCCCAACGGTGCGGGCAAGACCACGGCCGTACGCATCCTGTCCACGCTGCTCCGCCCCGACGGGGGCCGGGCCGAGGTGGCGGGGTTCGACGTACGGACCGAGGCCGGTGAGGTCCGGCGGCGGATCGGGCTGCTCGGACAGCACGCCGCCCTCGACGAGGAGCTCGGCGGACGGCAGAACCTGGAGATGTTCGGCCGGCTGCACCACCTGGGCGCACGCCGGGCGGGCGCACGGGCCGACGAACTGCTGGCCCGCTTCGGGCTCGCGGACACCGGCCGCAAGCCGGTCAAGGAGTACAGCGGCGGTATGCGCAGGCGGCTCGATCTGGCCGCGTCCCTCCTCACCGACGCCCAGGTGCTCTTCCTGGACGAGCCGACGACCGGACTCGACCCGCGCGGGCGCGCCGAGGTGTGGTCGTCGGTGCGCTCCCTGGTCGGAGGAGGTACGACCGTCCTGCTGACCACGCAGTATCTGGAGGAGGCCGATCAGCTCGCGGACCGGATCTCGCTGATCGACGGCGGCCGGGTCGTCGCGGGCGGCACCGCCGACACACTGAAGGCGCAGGTGGGCGGGGACCGTATCGACGTCGTCGTCCGTGACGCGTCCCAGCTGGACGCCGCGGCGCGGCTCCTGACGGGCGGCACGGTCCTCGACGCCGACCGGCGGCTGATCGGGGCGCCCGCCGGGGACCGGATGGCGACGCTGACCCGGACGGTGCGGGCGCTGCAGGAGGCGGGGATCGAGGCGGATGACGTCGCGGTGCGCCGCCCCACCCTGGACGAGGTCTTCATGGCGCTCACGGGCGCGGACACGGAGGTTGCCGCATGAGTGCCATCGTTTCGAGCAGCGGCACGAGCGCGCTCGGCTGGGCGCTGGCCGATTCATGGACGATGACCCGGCGCGAACTCGCCCACTGGGCGCGGCAGCCGGTGCAGATCGTCGTCGGTCTGGTCTTCCCCGTGATGCTGCTGCTGATGTTCACGTATCTGGTCGGCGGCGGCCGAGGAGTCGACGGCGACCACGCCGAGTTCCTGGTGCCGGGCATGCTCGCGCTGACCATGGCGTTCGGCCTGGAAGCAACCATGCTCGCCGTCACCCAGGACCTCACCAAGGGCGTCATCGACCGGTTCCGCGCCATGCCGATGGTGTCCGGCTCGGTGCTGGTCGGCCGGAGCGTCGCGGACATGCTCCGGTCGGTGGCGGCGCTCGCGGTGATGATCGGCGTCGGATACGCGGTCGGCTGGCGCTGGCACAACGGGGTCACCGCGGCGCTGGGCGCGGTCGGGCTGCTCCTGCTGCTGCGGTTCGCGATGCTGTGGATCGGCATCCAGCTGGCGATGGTGGCGGGGAGGCCGGAGATGGTGCAGGCGGTGCAGATCCTGGTCTGGCCGGTCGGCTTCCTCTCCAACGTATTCGCGACGCCGGAGTCGATGCCGGGCGGGCTGGGCGCGGTCGTCGAGTGGAACCCGATGTCGGCGACGGCCACGGCGGTCCGCGGGCTGTTCGGCAACCCCGGCGGTTCCGGGGGGTCCTGGGCGGCCGCCCATGCGGAACTTCTCGCGTTGGTGTGGCCATTGGCACTGATCGCGGTGTTCTTCCCGCTGGCGGTGCGGAGGTTCGCCCGGCTCGGCCGGTAGAACCCCCACCCCTGACTCAGTGATGGAACGCCGTCCTGACGTTTCGGTCGTGGCTCAGCGGATGCCGCTGGGAGCGCAGATCGGGCAGCAGCAGGCGCAGGTCCTCCATGAGCAGTTCCGCGAGGTCCGAGGAGAAACCGTTGCGGCACACCACCCGGAGCACCGACAGGTCCTGCCGGTTGGCAGGGAAGGTGTAAGCGGGCACCAGCCAGCCGTGCTCGCGCAGCCGCCGGGACACGTCGAAGACGTCGTACGCCCGCACATCGGGCGCGGTCGTCAGCGCGAAGACGGGCAACTCGTCGCCCCGGGTGAGGAGGTGGAAGTCGCCCAGCTTCTCGATCTGGGCGGCGAGTCCGCTCGCCACGTCGCGGGACGCCTGCTGAACGGCTCGGTAGCCGTCCCGCCCCAGCCGCAGGAACGTGTAGTACTGAGCCACCACCTGGGCTCCGGGCCGGGAGAAGTTCAGCGCGAAGGTCGGCATGTCACCGCCCAGGTAGTTGACCCGGAAGACGAGCTCCTCGGGGAGTTCGGCGGGCGAGCGCCACAGCGCCCAGCCGACGCCCGGGTAGACCAGGCCGTACTTGTGCCCGGAGGTGTTGATGGACGACACCCGGGGAAGCCGGAAGTCCCACACCAGGTCCTCGTCCAGGAACGGTGCCACCATCGCCCCGGACGCACCGTCGACATGGACGGGGATGTCGAGCCCGGTGCGCTCCTGCAGCGCGTCCAGGGCGGCGCAGAGTTCGGCGATGGGCTCGTACGAACCGTCGAAGGTGGAGCCCAGGATCCCGACGACACCGATGGTGTTCTCGTCGCAGAGCTCGGCGGCGGCCTGCGGGTCGAGATGGAAGCGGCCACCCTCCATCGGGACCTGCCGGGCCTCGACCTCCCAGAAGTTGCAGAACTTGTCCCAGCAGACCTGCACATTGATGCCCATGACCAGATTGGGCCGCGCGGTCGCCGGGTAGCGGTCGGCGTTCCTGGCCGCCCAGCGTCGTTTGAGCGCCAGGCCGGCGAGCATGCAGGCCTCGCTGGAGCCGGTGGTCGAACAGCCCACGGCCGTCGACGGGTCGGGGGCGTTCCACAGGTTGGCGAGCATCGCCACACAGCGCCGTTCCAGCTCGGCGGTGCGCGGGTACTCGTCCTTGTCGATCATGTTCTTGTCCCGGCACTCGCCCATCAGTGAGCCGGCCTCGGGCTCCATCCAGGTGGTGACGAAAGTGGCGAGATTGAGCCGGGAGTTGCCGTCGAGCATCAGCTCGTCATGGACGAGTCCGTACGCGGTGGAGGGCGGCAGCGGACCGTCGGGCAGCTGATGCCTGGGGGGTGCGGACGTCATACCCGCGGTCGGGTCCGCCTCCCCGAAAAAGGGGTTGAGGGCGAGCCTGCGGCGCTCCGCGGTCGGTTCCCTGCCGTGGTTCGAACCCTGATGGAGAGGCATTGGCGGACAGCCCTTCTCAGCTGGTGGTGGCTCTGACGGTGGTCTGCTCGGTGCTCGGGGTCAGCTCGCGACCGCGAGGCCGTCCTTGATGGCACGGGTGAACTTCACGACACGATCGGCCTGCACCCGGGCGGCGGTCAGCGTCTGCTCGCCGACCGGGATGTCGCCCTGCCCCGCCACGTGCGAGGTGCCGTACGGATTTCCTCGGCGACCCTGCGCAGCCGGACCTCGGCGCCCGCCTTCTCGGCGTCCTCCGCGATCGCCTTGGCCACGGTGGCCACGGTGCCGGTGGAGGAGTAATAGATGACGGCGACGTTGACGGGCGTGGGCATTGCGCGAACCTCCGTGGGGCAGGGCGAGGCATGACCATACGAATGCGACGATACGGACAACTGCCGTGACCGGCGCGTCGGACGGCACCGGGAGGGGACCCGGTTCACCGCAGCGGTGTGCCGTCCGTGCGCAGCTGCATCTGCGGCCGTCCGGTCACCAGCAGCCAGGCCGGCAGGGAGGCGACGCAGAGCAGCGGCAGCACTCCCGAGTCACTGACCAGCACCGCCGCCGTGAACAGGCTCAGCCAGCCCTGCCGGGTGACGGCCAGCAGGACCCCCAGCACCGCGCTCGGCACCGCGAGGGCCAACGGCACCGCGTCGGCCAGCGCATGGGCGCACATGCCGAGCGCGACGCCCACGAAGACGGACGGGAAGATCCGCCCGCCCCGGAAGCCACAGGTCGTGGCGATCACCAGGGCAGCCGTCTTCACCACGGCCATGGCGGCGAACTGCGCGGCCGACCAGCCGCTCGGATCGGCGCTGAGCTCCTTCGCCTCGTCCAGCCCCTTGAAGAGGGTGAGATGCCCGCCGAGCGCGCCGAGCAGCCCGAGCAGCAGACCACCGGCGGTCAGCACCAGGACCGGATGCCGCAGCGCGCGGAACGCCCGGTGCGCGTGCGGCACCGCGTACACCGCCGCCAGGCCGAGCAGCGCCCCCGCCGAGGCGATCACGGTCGACGAGAGCAGATCGCCCCAGTGCGCTCCCGGGTACGGCGGCAGCGACAGGTCGAAACTGGGATGGGCCAGCAGTGTCATGGTGAGCGCCCCCGCGGCGCCCGCCGCGAGCGGGGCGAAGAGCCGGTTCCAGAGCGCGCCCGGTTCGCCGCCGCCCGTGGTGAGCGACTCGGTGAGGATCAGGGCCGCGGCGACCGGGGTGCCGAAGAGGGCGCCGATCGTCCCGGCCGAGGCGAGCGCGATCCAGAGGTCGGCCGTACTGTCCGGGGCGGCCCGGCGGCCCAGCCAGAAGGCGAGCGCGATATTGGTGGCGGTGATCGGGTTCTCGGGCCCCAGGCTGACCCCGCCCGCCAGCGCCAGCACCGTCACGACCAGCAGCCCGGGGATGACGTCCGGAGGCAGGGGTGGATCGACCAGCCCGGTGGTGGCCGGATCGGGGCCTGCGTGGCCGTGCACCGTGCGGACGGCCAGCCCGACGGCGAGGCCGGTCGCGGTGAGCATCACGATCATCCACAGCGAGGAGTAGCGGCCGATGGAGAGCGCGTCCGGCAGCGTCTTCCAGAGCAGGTCCTGGAGTTGCTCGGCGAGCAGGCTGACGGCGAGCAGGATCAGGGCCGAGGCCATCCCGACGACCAGGGCGGGCACGATGAGGAGCAGCAGCCGGCGCGCCGGGGTGGTCCGGGCGAGAGCGACGGAGTCGGAGGCCATCGGGTCACCATAACTATGCAAAAGCCGCATAACACACCCATTGCATCGGGGTGTGAGGGCAATTCGGGCTTGCACGTCACGTCAGGGCTCAGGCTCGGGTTCGTACCGACGCACCGACGTACAGAGCGAAAGCAGAAGGGAGCGGAGAGCCGTGGACTTTTCCGTGGGACAGGTCGCCGGGTTCGCAGGAGTCACGGTGCGCCCCTGCACCACTACGACGGGATCGGACTGCTTTCGCCCAGCGGGCGCAGCCACGCGGGTCACCGGCGTTACAGCGACGCCGACCTCGACCGGCTGCAGCAGATCCTGTTCTACCGGGAACTCGGCTTCCCGCTCGAAGAGATCGCGGTGCTGCTCGACGGCCCGGCAGCGGGTCCGCAGGACCACCTGCGCCGCCAGCACGCGTTGCTGTCCGGCCGGATCGCCGAACTCCAGAAGATGGCCGCCGCCGTCGAAACAGCCATGGAGGCACGGAAGATGGGTATCAATCTCACGCCCGAGGAGAAGTTTCGAGGTCTTCGGGGCCAAGGATGCGGAGGGCGCGGAGCGCCGTTGGGGCTCCACCGCCACGTACGCGGAGTCACAGCGCCGGGTGGTCCGCTACACCAAGGACGACTGGAAGCGGATGGAGGCCGAGGTCGCCGAGTGGAGCGAGGCGTACACCGCGGTGATGGAGGCGGGCGAACCCGCCACCGGGGAGCTTGCGATGGAGCTCGCCGAGGCACACCGGCTCCGCATCTCCACATGGTTCTACCTCTGGTCTCGCCCAATGCTCCGCTGTTCAGGGCGGGGGTGAAGGGCTCCTTGTCCCGGAGGCGCGGAGCGCCGGAGCTCGTTGCGCCTTAAAAACGGTGAGTGTCACGCGGGTCGCTGTTGGTTTTCGATGTATTGGCGGACGGCGGTGAGCGGTGCGTCGCCGCAGGACCCGGCGAAGTAGGAGCCGGACCAGAAGTGCCCGCCCCACAGGTGGCGGCGGATGAGCGTGTCGTATTCCTGTCGCAGATACCGGGAGGAGACGCCCCTGAGGCTGTTGACCAGCTTCGACAGGGCGACCTTCGGCGGATAGTGCACCAGCAGGAATCTCCCTCGCTCACGAGGGAGAGCACTTCAAGAGTGCACCTACGAGATCCATCGTGGGCTCGGCGAGATGTACGTCGGCGACCCGCAGTTCCGCGCCTACTACGAGTCGATCGGGCCCGGCCTGGCCGAACACCTGCGGGATGCGATCAATGCCAATGCGGAGCGCCGGGCGTAACTCCAGGTACGGGGGTCGAGAGCGCCTCGGCCCCCGTCGGTGTCCGTCGGGACGGTCAGGCCTTCTCGACGACGGCCGCCGTGCCGTACGCGCAGACCTCCGTGCCCGCGTCGGCCGCCTCCGTCACATCGAACCGCATCATCAGCACCGCGTTGGCGCCGCGCGCCTTCGCCTGCTCGACGAGCCGCTCCATGGCCTGATTGCGGGTCTGGACAAGAGTCTTGGTCAGCCCCTTCAGCTCGCCGCCGATCATCGACTTCAGCCCGGCGCCGATCTGGCTGCCGAGGTGACGCGAGCGCACGGTCAGACCGAACACCTCACCGATCACCCGGGTCACCCGGTACCCGGGGACGTCGTTCGTGGTGACGACCAGGACATCGGACTGTGCCGTCTGCCCGCCGCCGTAATCCTCAATGCCCATCGTGTGGCACCTCCTGGGGACAGCTTTGTCCCGGTTCACCCGGTGTGCATCCCCGCGCGGTCCACTGGAACCCGGAGCTGTCTTCCGGCGTTGATAGCTTTGGGCGCTACGCAGCTGCCATCGACCGATCCTGGAGCCCGGACCTTTGAATACGCTTGCGCTCGGACCGAGCTGGCTGGACCCGGACCATCTCATCGGGCAGTTCGGACTGCTCGGTGTGCTGGTCATCGTCTTCGCCGAGTCCGGGCTGTTGATCGGCTTCTTCCTGCCCGGCGACTCCCTGCTGTTCACCACGGGTCTGCTGGTGACGACGGACAAGCTGCACACCCCGCTGTGGCTGGTCTGCGTCCTGGTGGCGCTGGCGGCGATCATCGGCGACCAGGTGGGCTATCTCTTCGGCCGCAAGGTCGGACCTTCGCTCTTCAAGCGCCCCGACTCCCGCCTCTTCAAGCAGGAGAACGTCGAGAAGGCCCACGAGTTCTTCGAGAAGTACGGGCCGAAGTCGCTGATCCTGGCCCGCTTCGTGCCCATCGTGCGTACGTTCACCCCGATCATCGCCGGTGTGAGCCGGATGAACTACCGCTCGTTCATCACGTTCAACATCATCGGCGGCGTGCTGTGGGGCGTCGGGGTCACCCTGCTCGGCGCCGGGCTCGGGCAGATCGAGCTCGTCCGCAAGAACATTGAGGCGATGCTCATCCTGATCGTGCTGATCTCGGTGGTGCCGATCGCTGTCGAGTTCCTGCGCGCCCGCAGCCAGTCGAAGAAGGAAGCGGCCGCCGGGGGCGGCGAGGGCCGGGGCCCGATCGCCGGCGGTGGCGCCCCGTCCACGGGCCAGCGCGGCCGCCACGCCAAGCGCTGACCGCTGCTCGATACGGGGCCCGTACCCGGGTCAGAAGCCGCGCGTCCGCTTGGCCGCGCGGCGGTTCGCCCCGCCGACCGCTCCGGGCACCCGCATGAACAGCCGGGAGATCTCGCTTCCCAGATTCACCCCGATCGCGATGGCCAGCGCCGTCGCCACCGCGGTCGACAGCGAGGCGAGCCCGCGGACCAGATCGTTCTGCGCGACACCCAGCAGACCGAAGTACGTCGCCGAACCCGGCAGCAGCGGACCGATCGCGGCCGTGATGAACGGCAGCGACGAGGTGTACCGGTACCGCGAGAGCAGCTGCCCGAACAGCCCCACCAGCCCGGCGGCCACCGCCGTGGCCGCCACCGGCGAGATACCCCCGGTCCGGGCCATCGCCCCGTAGATCACCCACGCCACACCGCCGTTCAGGGTCACCGCGAGCACCGTGGACCGCTCCTGCTGCAACAGGATCGCGAAGGCGAAACAGAGGGCCATCGACGCCAGGATCTGCACCACCGGCCGGTCGTGGGCCACGAACCGCGTCTCCGGATTGAGCTGGGCGCCCAGCTGCACTCCCAGATACAGGACCAGCAGCACCCCGGTGACGATGCCGATGAAGAAGTACGTGACTTCGAGGAGCCGGGCCGCCGCGGTGATGTAGAAGCCGGTCAGGCCGTCCTGGACGCCCGCCACCAGGGCCCGCCCCGGCAGCAGCGCGAACAGCCCACCGGTGATGACGGCGGACGGCCGGATGTCCGTCGAGTGGGTGAGGGTCAGCGCGACCCCCATCGCGGCCGGGGGCATCGCCGCCACCACGAACTGGTAGAACTCCGGCAGCCCGCGCCCAGCGCAGAGCCAGGCGAGCCGGTCGCCGAGCATCGCGCCGACCGCCGCCGCCACGAAGACCAGTGCGTTACCACCGACCAGCACCGATGCCGCACCCGCCAGCCCGCCAGCGGCCAGTGTCAGCACCCAGCCGGGGTACGGATGCCGGTTGCGGCGGATCTCGGCGAGCCGCCGGTACGCCTCCTCCAGGGAGACCTCGACGTCCTCGTGGGTGATGTCGTCGATGAGCCGGAAGACGGCGGCCAGCCGGGTGTAGTCGGTGCCGCGGCGGCGTACGGTACGGCTCGCCGTCACCGGGTCGTCGACCAGCGACGGCTGGTGCGAGATCGACAGCAGGGTGAAGGTGACCGTCGGCTCGCACCGGTCGAGACCGTACGAGCGGGTCACCGCGAACATCGCGGCCTCGACGTCCTCCGCGCCCTCACCACCCGCGAGCAGCAGCTCCCCGATACGCAGCGTCAGGTCGAGCACGCGCGGCACCGCGGGTCCCGTGTCGTCGGGCTTCTGCACCGGCTCGGGCGCCGGCCGCTCGGCGACCGGCATCCGCAGCATCGTGCGCATCCGGTCCTGCCAAGGAGCTTCCTTGGTCAGCCGGATCATCGGGATGCCGTGCGCGGGAGTGAATGCGGGCGGCGACTGGCTGGCGCTGTACGTGCTCGGCGGGGCGAAGGCCGAACCGATCGTGTCCGAACCCGAGCCCGGGCCGGAACCCGGTCCGGAGCCGGAAGCGGAACCTGCTCCCGGGCCGGATCCGGACCCCTGCGGTTCGGTCGCCAGACCGGCCGGGAGGGCGAACTCCGATGTGGGGTGGTCGTCCTCGTGCGGCGCTGCGGGGCGCCCCACCCCGGCCGGCGGGGCAAAGGCGCTGCGCGCCTCGTCGGACTGGGGCTTCTGATCCTCGGGACCGCCCGGTTCCGCCACCACTGGACCTTGCTCCTTCTTGGCTGCGCGTCTTGGGTTGCGCTCCTGCCCAGTATGGGCACGGACATGGGCGCACATGCGAAACGGGCGGCACACCGGTGAGGGGTGTGCCGCCCGTTCCTTGCGCCGAACTCTTTACGGAACCGCAGCCGGAACCGTAAGCGGAACCGGGATCACGCCTGTGCGGCGGTCACGGACACCGCAGTGTCAGTGCTTGCCGCCCTGCGCCTCGAGGCGCTTGTAGGAGGCCTCGATCTCGGCCTCGGCCTCGGCGCGGCCGACCCAGTCGGCACCCTCGACGGACTTGCCGGGCTCCAGGTCCTTGTAGACCTCGAAGAAGTGCTGGATCTCCAGGCGGTCGAACTCCGACACGTGGTGGATGTCGCGCAGGTGCTCCACCCGCGGGTCGGAGGCCGGGACGCACAGCAGCTTGTCGTCGCCGCCGGCCTCGTCCGTCATGCGGAACATGCCGATGGCGCGGCACTTGATGAGGCAGCCGGGGAAGGTCGGCTCGTCCAGGATGACCAGCGCGTCCAGCGGGTCGCCGTCCTCGCCGAGGGTGTTCTCGACGAAGCCGTAGTCCGCCGGGTAGCTGGTCGAGGTGAAGAGTCGACGGTCCAGGCGGATCCGACCGGTCTCGTGGTCCACCTCGTACTTGTTCCGCGAACCCTTCGGGATCTCGATGGTGACGTCGAACTCCACGGGTGGCTCCTCCATGATCAACACATACGACTGGTGATTAAGTGTCCCCCACGGAGATGTGTGCTCGCGAAAGGGGCTGGTCAACGGTGGCCGAGCCGGTGAAAAGACCGTCGATCAACCCGTTGCGCAAGCCGACCGTGGCGGGCTGCCTGAACAAGGTGAACGGATGGAGCAACTGGCAGTTCACGGCAGGCTCCGCCGTCCTCGGCCTGGCGCTTGCAGCCGGCGCCGTCCTCGCCGCCGGTCCCTGGGACTCGGGTCAGCGTAAGGCCGAGCAGCAGTGGGCAGCCGCCCGGGACCGCACAGGTGGCGCACATCACGAAGCCGGCGCGCCCGCCGCGCCCGCCGCGCCGGCCCCCGCCCCCAGTGCCCCGGCCGTCCTCGCGGCCCTCGGCACCCGGGTCGACGAGGCCGCCCCGGACGAGCCGGACACCCCGGACGGAGCGGCGGCCGCTCTCCGCACCACCCTCGACAAGCTGCTGGCCTCCTCCGCGCTCGGCACCGTCCGTACCGCCGTCGTCATCGACACGGCCACCGGCAAGCGGCTGTACGGGAAGGGTGCCGACACCGCGATGACGCCCGCCTCCACCGTCAAGATCGCCACCGCCGTCGCCGCACTCTCCGCCCTCGGCCCCGACCATCGCATCGCCACGACCGTCCAGGCATCCCCGGACTCCCGCACCCTCACCCTCGTGGGCGGCGGCGACCCCACTCTCGACAAGGCGGCGCTGCGCGAACTGGCCGCCGGGACCGTACGAGCCCTGCGCGACCGCGGCGTCGACTCCGTCCGGCTCCGGTACGACACCTCCCGGTACTCCGGCCCCGCCCTGCACCCGATCGGCCCCAACGAGAACATCGCCCCGGTCAGCGCCCTGATGCTGGCCGAGGGGCGGCTCGACCGGACGGACAGCGGACCCGCCCCGCGCAGCGGCGACCCGGCCGGTGACGCCGCCCGCACCTTCGCCGGACTCCTGAACGACGCCGGTATCGGCACCGGGTCCGCCCCCGCGCGGGGGCGCGCCGCCGCCGCGTCCCGGCCGGTCGCCAAGCATCTCTCGGCCCCACTGTCCGCCCTGGTCGAACGGGCCCTGACCAACAGCGACAACGACATCGCCGAGGCGTTGGCCCGGCAGACCGCCCTGGCCGCCGGCGAACCGGCCGACTTCGACGGCGGCCGACGGGCCGTCACCGCCCGGCTGAAGAAGCTGCACCTGCCGCTGGCCGGCGCGAACTTCGCCGACGGCAGCGGACTGAACCGCAAGGACAAGGTCACCGCCGGGCTGCTGGCGGGCCTCCTCGCCCGCGCCGCCGAACCCGGCCGCCCCGAGCTGCGCCCGGTCCTGACCGGCCTTCCGGTGGCCGGTTTCACCGGCACGCTCAGCAACCGGTACACCTCGACCTCGCGCGGCACCGGACTGATCCGCGCCAAGACCGGCACCCTCACCGGGGTGAACACCCTCGCCGGGACGGTCGTGGACGCACGGGGCCGGCTGCTCGCCTTCGCCTTCCTGGCGTCCGGCACGACGTCACCGTCCGAGGCCCAGTCCGCCCTCGACGCCCTCGCCACGAGCCTCGCCGTCCGTACCCGATGAGCCGGTCAACAGCACACCGCGGACGGACCCGAGCACGTACGGTTGACGCATGACGAGCATCGGTGGTGCCGAGATGGTCGACTGGAATCTCGCGGTCGCGACCGCGACCCGGCTCGTGCGGCCGGGACCCGACATCAGCCGCGAGGAGGCCCGCGAGGTCGTCGCGGAGCTCCGCAGGCATGCCAAGGCGTCGGAGGAGCACGTCCGTTCCTTCACCCGGATGATCCCGGAGGGGGCCGAACCGGAGGACACCCCGGTCCTGGTCGTCGACCGGGCCGGCTGGATCAGGGCGAACGTCGCGGGCTTCCGCGAACTGCTCCGCCCGCTCCTGGCAAAAATGGAGAACCGACGCTCCGGCAGCCCCGGCGGAGCCGTGCTCGGCGCGGTCGGCTCCAAGGTGACCGGCGTCGAGCTGGGCATGCTGCTGTCGTTCCTGGCCTCCCGGGTCCTCGGACAGTACGAGACGTTCGCCCCTGCGAGCCGTGAGCTCCCGGCCTCCCTCAGCGGCGGCGGCAGACTGCTGCTCGTCGCCCCGAACGTCGTCCACGTCGAGCGCGAACTCGACGTCGACCCGCACGACTTCCGGCTCTGGGTCGCGCTCCACGAGGAGACCCACCGCACCCAGTTCACCGGTGTCCCCTGGCTCCGCGACCATCTGCAGGGCGAAATCCAGTCATTCCTCGACGAGACCGACGTCGACCCGATGACCGTGCTGGAACGGCTCCGCGAGGCCGCCCAGTCGCTCGCCGGCAGCACGCCCGAGGGCGAGGAGGGCGAGGACGGCGGCCGCAGCCTCGTCGAGATCGTCCAGACGCCCGCCCAGCGCGAGATCCTCGGCCGGCTCACCGCCGTGATGTCCCTGCTCGAAGGACACGCCGACTACGTGATGGACGGTGTCGGCCCCGAGGTCGTCTCCTCCGTCGGAGAGATCCGGGAGAAGTTCCAGCAGCGCCGGGCGCGCGGCGCCAGCCGCCTCGACCAGGCGTTGCGCAAGCTCCTCGGCCTCGATGCCAAACTGCGCCAGTACCGGGACGGCGCGCGGTTCGTGCGCGCCGTCGTCGACGAGGTCGGCATGGACGGCTTCAACCGGGTCTGGACCTCCCCGAACACGCTCCCCACCAAGGCCGAGATCGCCAAACCGGCGGACTGGATCGCGAGGGTGCACCGTAAGGCAGAGTCGTGATCATGAGGCGGCCGACGGGGGAAGCCGGAAGACGTACGCCCCGGTAATCACCCATCCGAGGGACCGTAGGGGCATGGGAAGGCGTGCAATGCTCGATGAACGGGCTTGACTCTGTCACCATCGACGCACTCTGGGTGACGGCACTCTTCCCGTTCCGACGCTCCGAGGCACCCCCAAAACTTCACGAAGGGCACCGGACATGGGTCCCCATCCTGCGGTCGCGGCGATACGCCTGGCGGTCCGCCGCGTACTCCACGACGTACTGAACGAATTCGCCGAACGCACCGAACGCACCGAACGCACCGAACGCGCCCCGCGCCCCGAGCTCGCCGAAGCCGGCCCGGGCAGGCGGCGCCCCGCGCTCCCCGGACGCCCCGACGCCCCGCTGGTGCTGGTGGCCTGCTCCGGCGGCGCCGACTCCATGGCGCTCGCCTCCGCCCTCGCCTTCGAGGCCCGCAAACTCGCCGTCCGGGCCGGCGGCATCACCGTCGACCACAACCTCCAGGACGGGTCCGACGTCCGCGCCGCCGAGGTCGCCGCCCGCCTCGCCGCCATGGACCTCGACCCGGTGGAGGCCGTCGCCGTGCACGTCGGCCGCGACGGCGGACCCGAGGCCGCCGCCCGCGACGCCCGCTACGCAGCCCTGGACGCCGCGGCCGAGCGCCACGGCGCCGCCGCCGTCCTGCTCGGCCACACCCGTGACGACCAGGCGGAGACCGTCCTGCTCGGCCTCGCCCGCGGCTCCGGTATCCGCTCGCTCTCCGGCATGGCCGCCGCCTCCGGCCCGGCCGGCCGCTACCGCCGCCCCTTCCTGCAGCTCGACCGGCAGACCGCCCGCAAGGCGTGCCTGGTCCAGTCACTGTCCGTCTGGGACGACCCGCACAACGTCGACCCCGCCTACACCCGCTCCCGGCTGCGCCACGAGGGCCTGCCCGCCCTGGAGAAGGCCCTCGGCAAAGGCGTCGTCGAGGCCCTGGCCCGTACCGCGCAGCTCTCCCGCGACGACGCCGACGCCCTGGATACCTGGGCCGCCGAGGCCGACACCGCCGTACGGGACGACGCCGGGCAGCTGGATTGCGCCAAGATGTACGCGCTGCCCCCCGCCGTACGCCGTCGGGTGCTGCGCCGGGCGGCCGTAGAGGCAGGCGCTCCGGCCGGTTCCCTCTTCGCCCGCCACATCGAGGAAGTCGACCGACTGATCACCGGCTGGCGCGGCCAGCAGGCCATCAACCTGCCCGGCCGCGTCGAAGCCCGGCGCCAGGGTGGCAGACTGGTGATTCGGCAGAGCTGAAGCACAAGCGGCTGACATGCAGGCGAGCGGCCGCGCACGGCCGGGGCACCACCCCGGACCGGGCAGGCAAAGAAAGAGACGTGGGTGAACGAGAAGGACATGGGCACCGACCTTCAGTCGGTGCTTCTCACCAAGGAAGAGATCGACGCGAAGCTCGTCGAGCTGGCCGCGAAGATCGACGCGGAGTACGCGGGCAAGGACCTGCTCATCGTCGGCGTCCTCAAGGGCGCCGTGATGGTGATGGCGGACCTCGCGCGCGCGCTGTCCACCCCCGTCACGATGGACTGGATGGCCGTCTCCTCGTACGGAGCGGGCACCCAGTCCTCCGGTGTCGTCCGGATCCTCAAGGACCTGGACACCGACATCAAGGGCAAGCACGTCCTGATCGTCGAGGACATCATCGACTCGGGCCTGACCCTGTCCTGGCTGATGTCGAACCTGGGCTCGCGTGAACCCGCCAGCCTGGAGATCTGCACCCTGCTGCGCAAGCCGGATGCGGCGAAGGTCGCGCTCGACTGCAAGTGGGTCGGGTTCGACATCCCCAACGAGTTCGTCGTCGGCTACGGGCTGGACTACGCGGAGAAGTACCGCAACCTGCCCTTCGTCGGCACGCTCGCCCCGCACGTCTACGGCGGCTGAAGGCCCCGCAGGCCTCCTCCGGCCCGCACCCGACCCGGGTGCACCCCCGGGAACCACTGACGGGTTCCCGCCGTTGGAGCCTTTGAAGGCCGGTTTGACAGACGGCCCAGGCGGTCGCAGGTGACAATGCTGGGGTACCGTCCGAAGAACAGTCTTTTCTCACAGCAGCATTTACCTACGGGCAGGAGGGACGGGGCGACTTCGCTCCGTATGGATGGACGTGAAGCGATACTTCCGTGGGCCGGTCATGTGGATCGTGCTGGCCGTCCTCGCCGTGGTCGTGTTGATGCAGGTCGTCGGCTCGTCGGGCGGCTACAAGACGGTGGACACCGGCAAGGTGATCCAGGCGATCAGCAAGAACCAGGTGGAGCAGGCCAAGCTGACCACCGGCGACGAACAAATCCTCAAGATTGAGCTGAAGGACGGCCAGAAACTCTCGGGCGAGTCCGGCAGCAAGTTCCAGGCGAGCTACATCGGTGACCAGGGCGTCCAGCTCGCCGACACGCTGCAGAAGAAGTTCGAGAGCGGTGACATCGAGAAGGGTTACACCGTCTCGCCGTCGAAGCAGTCCCCGTTCATCTCGATCCTTCTCTCGCTGCTGCCCTTCGTCCTGATCGTGGTCGTCTTCCTGTTCCTGATGAATCAGATGCAGGGCGGCGGCTCCAAGGTCATGCAGTTCGGCAAGTCCAAGGCCAAGCTGATCACCAAGGACACCCCGAAGACGACCTTCGCCGATGTGGCGGGGTCCGACGAGGCTGTCGAGGAACTCCACGAGATCAAGGAGTTCCTCCAGGAGCCGGCGAAGTTCCAGGCCGTCGGCGCGAAGATCCCCAAGGGTGTCCTGCTGTACGGGCCTCCCGGTACGGGCAAGACGCTGCTCGCACGCGCCGTCGCGGGCGAGGCCGGCGTCCCGTTCTACTCGATCTCCGGTTCCGACTTCGTCGAGATGTTCGTCGGTGTCGGTGCCTCCCGGGTCCGTGACCTGTTCGAGCAGGCCAAGGCGAACGCCCCGGCGATCGTCTTCGTCGACGAGATCGACGCCGTCGGCCGGCACCGCGGTGCGGGTCTCGGCGGTGGTCACGACGAGCGTGAGCAGACCCTGAACCAGCTGCTTGTCGAGATGGACGGCTTCGACGTGAAGGGCGGCGTCATCCTGATCGCCGCCACGAACCGGCCGGACATCCTCGACCCGGCGCTGCTGCGCCCGGGCCGCTTCGACCGGCAGATTGCGGTCGACCGGCCGGACATGCAGGGCCGTCTCGAAATCCTCAAGGTGCACCAGAAGGGCAAGCCGGTCACCCCGGACGTCGATCTCGGCGCCGTGGCCCGTCGTACGCCCGGTTTCACCGGTGCCGACCTGTCGAACGTGCTGAACGAAGCGGCGCTCCTCACGGCGCGCAGCAACAAGAAGCTGATCGACAACGAGATGCTGGACGAGGCGATCGACCGTGTCGTGGCGGGCCCGCAGAAGCGGACCCGGATCATGTCCGACAAGGAGAAGAAGATCACCGCGTACCACGAGGGCGGACACGCCCTGGTCGCGGCGGCTTCCCCCAACTCGGACCCGGTGCACAAGATCACGATCCTCTCCCGCGGCCGCGCCCTCGGTTACACGATGGTGCTGCCGGAGGAGGACAAGTACTCCACGACGCGCAACGAGATGCTCGACCAGCTGGCCTACATGCTGGGCGGGCGCGCGGCCGAGGAGCTGGTCTTCCACGACCCGACCACCGGCGCTGCGAACGACATCGAGAAGGCCAGTGCCACGGCCCGCGCGATGGTCACGCAGTACGGCATGACGGAGCGGCTCGGCGCGATCAAGTTCGGCGGCGACAACACCGAGCCCTTCCTGGGCCGGGAGATGGGCCACCAGCGCGACTACTCGGAAGAGGTCGCGGCGCTCGTCGACGAAGAGGTCAAGAAGCTCATCGAGACCGCGCACAACGAGGCGTGGGAGATCCTCGTCGAGAACCGCGACGTTCTCGACAACCTGGTTCTCCAGCTGCTGGAGAAGGAGACCCTCGGCAAGGAGCAGATCGCCGAGATCTTCGCCGGAATCGTGAAGCGTCCGGCCCGCCCGGCGTGGACCGGCTCCGCACGGCGTACGCCGTCGACGCGGCCGCCGGTGCTCTCGCCGAAGGAGCTCGCCCTCACCAACGGGGTCACCACGGCCAACGGGTCGACTCCGACGGACACCGCCGCGGCCACCGAGGCGATCCCTGAGGACCGTCCCGAGAGCTAGTGCGGACCCCGGTGTGGCCCCTGTCACGGGGGTCCACCGACCCGGAATGGATGCCGCGCCCCCCAGGTTTTAGCCTGTGGGGGCGCGGCTTTTTGTATGTCTGCGCGATGTCCGCGCAGGTGACAGCTGAAGGAACGAGGCACAGATGACCGACCCGGTGACGCTGGACGGCCAGGGTTCGATCGGTGAGTTCGACGAGAAGCGGGCCGAGGCAGCGGTGCGCGAGCTTCTCCTCGCCGTCGGGGAGGACCCGGACCGGGAGGGGCTGCGTGAGACGCCGGGACGGGTGGCGCGGGCGTACAAGGAGATATTCGCGGGTCTGAACCAGCAGCCGGAGGACGTCCTGACGACCACGTTCGACATCGGCCACGACGAGATGGTGCTGGTCAAGGACATCGAGGTGTTCTCGACCTGCGAGCACCACCTGGTGCCGTTCCGTGGGGTCGCGCATGTCGGGTACATCCCGGCGACCACCGGCAAGATCACGGGCCTGTCGAAGCTGGCCCGGCTGGTCGACGTCTACGCCCGGCGCCCGCAGGTCCAGGAGCGGCTGACCACGCAGATCGCCGATTCACTGATGAGGATCCTGGAGCCGCGCGGAGCCATCGTCGTCGTCGAGTGCGAGCACATGTGCATGTCGATGCGCGGCATCCGCAAGCCCGGGGCGAAGACGCTGACCTCGGCGGTACGCGGCCAGCTCCGTGACCCCGCGACGCGCGCCGAGGCGATGAGCCTGATCATGGCCCGCTGAGGGCCGGGGGCGGAGCGTCAGGCGGAGGCGGCGCTCTTGTCGTCGTCCTTGTCCTCCGGGAGCTTGCAGACGCGCTCCAGGAACAAGGCGGCGGCGACCACCCCGATCCCGGCCAGCACCGCGAAACCGGCGTAGATCGCCTGGTCGCGGCGGGCCGGGATGTCGAGCGAGCCGAGCAGGAAGACCCCGGTGCCGCCGTACAGGCCGGCGACCAGCGACACGACGAGGGCGCTGGCCTGGCCGAAGACCACGGCGCGGGCGGCCATCAGCGGCTCGACACCCTTCGCGCCCGGGCGGCGCTCCCGCTGCGCGCGCAGCCGGGAGCGGATGGAGAGCGCCGTCGCGAGCAGGATGACGGCGATCACCGCGAGCACGATGGGCGCGGCGATCGGCACGCTCGGCAGGGTCGCGAGGGAGTCCCAGAGGCGGGCACCGCCCCAGGACAGCACGCCGGCCGCGGCGAAGAGTCCGGCCAGTACCCCGAGCCGTAGTTGCTTCACCGAGAAAGCCGCCCTTCGCCGCCGGCCGACCGGGCCGTTCGCCCGTCTGTCCGGCTGTCTGTTCTGTGTCCTGTGCTGACCTGCCCTGAGCCTAACGACTACTCGGGCAGGCGGAGTTCCAGATCGGCCCGGGGGCGTACGCCGTCGCGGCCGATCGTGCCGAGCAGCTCCGCCACCGGGCCGTGGCCGGGCAGCTGCGCCTCGGGGTCGACGTCGTACCACGGGGCGAGCACGAAGGCCCGCTCGTGGGCCCGGGGGTGGGGAAGGGTCAGCGCCGGGTCGTCGGAGACCACATCCGCGTACGCCACGATGTCCACGTCGATGGTGCGCGGGCCCCAGCGCTCCTCGCGGACGCGGTCGAAGGCCTCCTCGATGGCCTGGCCGCGCTCCAGGAGGGAGGACGGGGGCAGCGTCGTCTTCACGACGATCACCGCGTTGAAGTACGACGGCTGGGAGCCGGGGGCGACACCCCACGGCTCCGTCTCGTACACCGGGGACACCGCCTTGACCCGGAGGCCGGGGGTGTCCTCCAGGGCGTCGATGGCGCCCTGCAGGGTCTCCAGGCGGTTGCCCAGGTTGGAGCCGAGCGAGATCACGGCCGGTTTGGGGTTGGAGAGGGTGATGTCCGCCGCGTCGACCTGCTCGACCACGGAGGCGGGCACCGGCTGTACGGTCGGGTCGCTCTGCCCCTCGGTAGAAAATGCTGTCATGCTCGGCTCCGGGTGATGGTGATGGTCACGTCGTCGAACGGGACGGTGATCGGCGCATCCGGCTTGTGCACGACGACCTCGACCTCCTCGACGCCTTCGTGTCCCAGGCACTTCTGGGCGATGCGCTCAGCGAGCGTCTCGATCAGATCGACCGGCTCGCCCTGCACGATGTCGACGACCTCCTCGGCGACCACGCCGTAGTGCACGGTCTTGGTCAGGTCGTCCGCGGCTGCCGCGGGGCGGGTGTCGAGGCCGAGAACCAGGTCGACAATGAAGGTCTGGCCCTCTTCCCGTTCCCGGGGAAAGACGCCATGGTTCCCACGGGCCTTGAGGCCGCGCAGCGCGACACGATCCACGCGAATCACTCCTGCTGTTGTTGGTCGTAGAAACACGGGGCCGCGTGCGGACGGCAAGGTGCCCTCTTTCGAATCTACCTGCGAGCGCGGACAGTGCTTGCCTGCGGGGGCTATGGATGGGACCGCGCGGGGCTGGTAGGCGCGTCCCCTACCCCGCAGCCCGGAGTCCAATCCCCTCGGGGGCGTATCCGCCCGGGACTGCGCCCCCGCAGGGGGTCAGGAGGGCGACTCGTCCTCGTCCTCGTCCTCGTCCTCGGTCAGCACCGGGGACCCGTGATGGGACCAGAGCTTCCAGCCGTCCTCGGTGCGGCGGAACACATTGGTGGCGACGACGAGTTGGCCGACCAGTGGTCCGAGCTCGCCGCCGTCCTCCGCGGGACCGCCGCTGAGGATGTTCTCGGTGCAGGTGACCAGGGCCGTTTCCCCGGTCATCGAGACCCCGATATCGGTCAGGAAGAACTGGATGTACTCGGTGTTCGCCATGATCAGGGCGTAACTGCGCAGCACCTCGCCGCGTCCGCTGAGCACCGGCCAGCCGGGGTGGACGCAGGAGATCGTGAGGTTCTCGCCGGGCAGCCAGAGCCCGGAGAGCTCGTCCAGGTCGCCGCGTTCCATCGCCTCGTAGAAGGCGGTGTTGGCCTGTTCGACCGCCGCGATGTCGGCAGCCACCTGTTCCTGGTCGTCGCTCACGCGGCTCCCTCGACGGCGCGGGCGACCCGGACGGCGTCGGCGGTCGCCCGGACCTCGTGGACCCGGACGGCCCAGGCGCCCGCCTGGGCGGAGAGGGCGGAGATCGCGGCGGTGGCCGCGTCGCGTTCCCGGGCGGGCGGCGGTGCGGCGCCCTCACCGGCCAGCACATGGCCGAGGAACCGCTTGCGGGAGGCGGCGACCAGCAGGGGGCGGCCCAGCGCGCGCAGCTCGTCGAGGTGGGCGACGAGGGAGAGATCGTGGGCGGCGTCCTTGGCGAAGCCCAGGCCGGGGTCGACCACGATTCGTTCGGGGGCGACACCGCCCGCGACCACCGCGTCCATCCGCGTCCGCAGCTCCGCGACGACCTCGGCGACGACGTCCTCGTACACCGCACGGCTGTTCATCGACTTGCTGAAGCCACGCCAGTGCATGACCACGAACGGCGCTCCGGCGGCGGCGACGACCGGGATCATGTCCGGGTCGGCGAGCCCGCCGCTCACATCGTTGACCAGCGCCGCACCTGCGGCGACGGACTGTTCGGCGACCCGGGCCCGCATGGTGTCCACGGAGACCGTGATGCCTTCCTGGGCCAGCCCCCGGACGACCGGGATCACGCGCCGCAGCTCCTCGGCCTCGTCCACCCGGCTGGCGCCGGGACGGGTCGACTCGCCGCCGACATCGACCAGGTCGGCACCTGCGGCGACCAGGTCGAGGCCGTGCTTGATCGCAGCCGTGGTGTCGAACCAGCGGCCTCCGTCGGAGAAGGAGTCGGGGGTCACATTGACGACACCCATGACCGCACAGCGATCCCACTCCGGCAGGCCCTGGACCGTGCCTCGTCCACGCAACGTACTCATGCGACCAGCGTAGGCCCGTACGGAGCGGTGTTACGCCGCGCTGGTACCGCGCTCCGGTCCGGGACCCGGCGCGTGGGCGCAGGGCCGGGGCCGGGAGGCCGGGAATCGGCGGGCGAACGGACGGGGCAGCCCGACGTTGACGAAGCCCTCGGCCTGCATCGCGGCGAACGAGATCCGGGGCAGGTCGCGGCTGGAGCGGTAGACGACGAAGCGGGGCTCCCAGCGGGGCCGGAATTTGGCGTTGAACTTGTACAGCGACTCGATCTGGAACCAGCGCGACAGGAAGATCAGGAGCCCGCGCCAGCCCCGCAGCACCGGGCCCGCGCCCAGTTTCTCGCCGCGGGCGAGCGCCGAGCGGAACATCGCGAAGTTCAGCGAGACACGCTCGATGCCGAGCCGGGGCGCGTCGTGCAGGGAGGCGACGATCAGCAGCTCGTTCATCCCGGGGTCGGCGGCGCGGTCGCGGCGCATGAGCTCCAGGGACATGCCGTCCGTGCCCCACGGGACGAAGTGGAGCACGGCCTTCAGATCGCCGTACGGGGAGTCGGCGGTGTGCTCGTCGGCCTTGTGGGCGGTGGCGATGATGCAGTCGCCGTCGGCCGGGTCGCCGATCCGGCCGAGCGCCATGGAGAAGCCGCGCTCGGTATCGGTGCCGCGCCAGTCGGCGGCGGCCCGCCGGATGCGGGCCAGCTCGGTCTCGCCTATGTCGCGGACGCGCCGGACGCGGGTCTCGTAACCGTTCCGCTCAATGCGCTTCACCATCTGGCGCACGTTGCGCATCGCGCGCCCGGCGAGCGAGAAATCCGCGACATCCACCACCGCCTCGTCGCCGAGCTCCAGCGCGTCGAGCCCGGTCTCGCGGGTCCAGACCTCGCCGCCCGTCTCACTGCAGCCCATTACCGCGGGGGTCCAGGAGTGCGCCTTGGCCTCGTCCATGAAGCGTTCGATGGCGCCCGGCCAGGCCTCCACGTCGCCGATCGGGTCGCCGCTGGCCAGCATCACCCCGGACACCACGCGGTAGCAGACGGCGGCCTTGCCGCTGGGGGAGAAGACGACGCCCTTGTCGCGACGGAGCGCGAAGTGGCCGAGCGAGTCGCGGCCGCCGTGCTTGTCGAGGAGTGCCCGCAGCCGGACCTCGTCCTCCTCGGTGAGCCGGGCGGCCGGATGCTCGGGGCGGAACGCGAGGTAGATGGTGGTGACGGCGGTCAGCAGACCGAGTGCGCCGAGCGAGTAGGCCACGGTCCAGGAGGTCACTCCGGCGTACTCGACGGGGCCCTCGAAGCCGAACAGCCCGTACAGGACGTGCTGGAGACGGTCGGCGATGGAGGGGTTGCCGACGACGTGGCCGGGGTGAACGGAGACGATGATCAGCCCCAGGCTGAGCGAACCCGCCCCGAGGAGAACGAAGTTGGCCAGCGCCCTCCAACGGCTGCGCGGGTCGGGGAGCGCGGCGAATTCACTCCGGTGGAGGACCAGCAGACAGCAGAGCGTGAGGGAGACGAGGACGCCGAGGATCGAGTGCCGGTAGACGAACTGCGCTGCCGCGCCTGCCGGCAGCAGGACCACGGCGGCGCGCCAGGCCCGCCGTTTGTTCCGCTTGAGGCCGTGGGCGAGGAGCAGCAGCAGGACGCCTGCGCTCAGCGACAGCGCGGCGGCGAAGGGGCCGAGGGCTCCTGGAAGGACTTCGGCGAGCGTGTGCATCCGGCTGTGCCGGAAGCGCGGGAACACCCCTGCGGCGACGTCGATCAGACCGACGAGGGTGCAGGAGGCGCCGACGAGCGCCGGTACGGATTCGGGGTGCGGTCCGCGTACGAACTTGCGTACAGCATTCGGAACCGATTCCGATTTATCCCCATCTAGAATGATAGACATCGCTTCCCGTGGCTCCGCGAGAGATTCTTGAGTCCGTCGGCCGAAGCGGTCCGGACGATGTGCGACCTCTAGGACGAGGCTTCCGGGCGATGGGTTCACCCGCATCCCGGAAAAATCCTGACAAGAAGGCTCACCCAACCATGGGGCTCACCAGCAAGGCAGTTCTGACCCTGTCCACTGTGCTGACCGTCGTTCTGTTCGCTGCCACGGTCCTGATCTGGCCGAGACTGGCCCGCCGCAGTGTGCCCGCGGTGTTCGGCCGGGTCGGCCTGCTGCTGGCGACCCAGGTGATGGTCTTCACCTCGGTCGGTCTGATGGCCAACAACTCCTTTCTGTTCTACGGCTCCTGGGCCGATCTCTTCGGTACGCAGCAGGAACTGGGCGTGGTCACGGACGGGGCGGCCGGGACCCTGGCATCGAAGAACATTGTCCGGGTCGGGATACAGCGGCCGGACGTCCCCGGTGATTTGCGCCCGACGACGGCCGGCCGGATCGACAAGGTCGTCATCGCGGGGCGGCGGTCGAAGATCAAGAGTTCGGCGTACGTGTATCTGCCGCCGGAGTACTTCCAGCCGGAGTACGCCAACCGGAAGTTCCCCGCGGTCGTCGTCCTCACCGGCTATCCGGGCACCGCGGAGAACCTCCTGAAGGGTCTTGCGTATCCACGCACCGCACTCGATCGGGTGAAAGCCGGACGGGCACAGCCGATGATCCTGGTGCTGCTGAGGCCCACGGTCGCGCCGCCGCGGGACACCGAGTGCGTGGACATAGCGGGCGGGCCGCAGACCGAGACGTTCTTCGCGAAGGATCTGCCCCAGGCGGTCTCGGGCTCGTACCGGATCGGGAAGCGGGCACGGAACTGGGGCATCATGGGCGACTCGACCGGTGGGTACTGCGCACTGAAGATCGGCCTGCACCA
This sequence comes from Streptomyces sp. NPDC005151, assembly GCF_053599875.1. Lineage (NCBI taxonomy): Bacteria > Bacillati > Actinomycetota > Actinomycetes > Kitasatosporales > Streptomycetaceae > Streptomyces > Streptomyces sp. NPDC005151. The sequence goes on from NZ_JBSFYR010000065.1 coordinate 31,454, forward strand.
CCCGGACAGGTTCGCGGCGAGCGCCGGTCTGTCCGCGTACTACAAGGCGGCCGAGGACCCGACGACCGGTGATCTCTTCCACGGGAACCGGGCGGAGCGCGAGCGCGCGAACCTGCTGTGGAGCCTGGACCATCTGCCCCAGCCCGAGTCGTCGTTCCTGGTGACGACGTCACGGCAGGGCGAGGGGAACTACCGGAGTACGCGGAGGTTCATGGCGAAGGTGAAGGCGCCCGCCCAGGTCTCCTCGATCGTGCTGGACAGCGGCGGGCACAACTTCAACACCTGGCGGCGCGAGATCCCTTCGGCGCTGGAGTGGATGAGCAGCCGGCTGAGCGAGAACTGACCGAGTGCGGCAGGCTCGTGGAGATGCCGGGCGCGTGCCCCCGGTTCAGAGCCTGTCGGGTGGCCTCCGATCGGGCGGCCACGCGGTCTGGCACGCACGCTTCCCGCGTTGCCGAAATGCCCTAGTAGCTCCTTCCCCAAGCTCTCAGCTTCGTTCGAGCAGGGGAGACCCCATCCGAGGGCCCTCCGGCGCCTTGGAATCGCACGCACCAGACCGCGTCCGCTTTCCGATCGAAGGCCACCCGACAGGCTCTCAGAGCGAGCCTGCCCGGGCCACCGTCTCCACATTCACGTCGGCGCGCGGCAGGTCCTGGGCGTCCGCGTCGATCGAGCGGCGCAGCGCCTCATGGAGGCGGGCGGGGGTGAGCACCCCGAGGAACCGGCCGGTGCTCTCCTTGTCGATGACCGCGATCCAGCCCGCGTCGTGCTGCAGCATCGTGGCGAACGCCTGCTTGAGCGGGGCGCCGACGGGGAGCCACGCTTCCATGCGGCGGGCGTGTTCGCGGACCGTGCCCTTGGCCTCGGTGAGGGCGGTGCCGGCCGGGATCCAGCCGTGCAGATGGTCGTCGGCGTCCAGGACGACGGCCCAGCGCGCACCCTCGGCACGCAGCCGCTCGGTCGCCCGGGAGAGCGGGTCGTCCAGATGGACGACGGGCGGCTGGTCGAGATCGCTCTCCTCGATGGGGGTCACGGAGAGCCGCTTGAGGCCGCGGTCGGCGCCGACGAAGTCCGCCACGTACGGGGTGGTGGGGGCACCGAGCACGGTCGCGGGGGAGTCGAACTGCTCGATGGAGCCCTGCCCGTAGACGGCGATGCGGTCGCCGAGCCTGACGGCTTCCTCGATGTCGTGCGTGACGAACAACACGGTTTTCCGGACCTGGGCCTGGAGTTTGAGGAATTCGTTCTGCAGCCGTTCACGGACCACCGGGTCGACCGCACCGAAAGGCTCGTCCATCAGCAGTACCGGCGGATCCGCAGCCAGCGCCCTTGCCACTCCTACGCGTTGGCGCTGACCACCGGAGAGCTGGTCCGGATATCGGTCACCATAAACGGAAGGATCGAGTCCGACGAGGTCGAGGAGTTCGGCGGCGCGCTCGCGGCCCTTTCCCCGCTTCCAGCCCAGGAGATGAGGAACCGTCGCGGTGTTCTCCAGCACCGTCCTGTGCGGAAACAGCCCGACCTGCTGGATCACATAGCCGATACGGCGGCGGAGCCGCACGGGGTCGATGGCGGATATGTCGTCCCCGTCGAGGAATATCCGGCCCTCGGTCGGTTCGATCAGCCGGTTCACCATCTTCATGGTGGTGGTCTTGCCGCAGCCGGACGGCCCTACGAGCGTGACCAGTTCACCTTCGGCCACTTCGAAGGAAAGGTCGTCGACTGCGGTCGTGCTGTCGGCGTACCGCTTGGTGACGTGCTCGAAACGGATCATGGTTCCCCATTGTGGCGCGTGTTCTGTGAAGGACATGTTGCTGGAATACAACGGCCTCGGCGATTGTCAGTGGTCGGGGATAGGGTCGCCAGACATCAGTACGGACCGGCGAACGGGAGGTGGGGGACGGATGGCCGGACAGAACTGCCTGGTGACGAACGACTGGATCTGCGGTGAGTATCTCCGTTCCCGTAGCCAGGAGTTGACCGATGCGACCGTTCAGCACATCTGGCTCACCGCTGTCTCGGTGGTGATCGGACTCCTGGTGGCATTTCCGCTGGCGCTGCTCGCGCGCCGCAGCCGGCGTATTGCGGGACCGGTGCTCGGACTGACGACGGTGCTCTACACCGTGCCGTCGCTGGCGATGTTCTCGCTGCTGCTGCCGCTGTTCGGGCTCTCGGCCGCGCTGGTCGTCACCGGGCTGGTGCTGTATTCGCTGACCATTCTCGTACGGAACATCCTGGCCGGGCTCGAAGCCGTGCCGCAGGAGGCGAAGGACGCCGCGAAGGGCATGGGATACGGGCCGGGCCGACTCCTGTGGGAGGTCGAACTCCCGCTCGCCCTGCCCGCGGTGATGGCCGGGGTCCGGATCGCCACCGTCTCCACCATCGCGCTGACCACGGTCGGCTCGATCGTCGGCAGAGGCGGCCTCGGCAACCTCATCGAGGACGCCCTGCCGAGCTTCTTCAAGGCACAGGTGCTCACCGCTTCGGCGCTCTGCGTGCTGCTCGCGGTGGTCGCGGACCTGCTGCTGCTCGGGGTGCAACGGCTGCTGACGCCCTGGACCCGCATACGCACGACGCGCGACGCCGTGGGTGCGGTCGCCAAGGTGAAGGCGGTCTGACCCATGGGAGTACTCGGAGAGGCCTGGACCTGGCTGACCACCGGCGCCAACTGGTCGGGGGAGAGCGGGGCGGGGCACCGGCTCGGCGAGCATCTGTACGTCAGCGGGGTGTCACTCGCGCTGGCCTGCGCGATCGCGCTGCCGGTCGCTCTGTACCTGGGGCACATCGGGAAGGGCGGCGCACTGGCCGTGAACCTCTCCAATGTGGGGCGGGCGATCCCGGTCTTCGCGGTGCTGGCCCTGTTCATGGTGTCGCCGCTGCGCAACGCCGGTTATGTGCCGACGATCACCGCGCTGGTCCTGTTCGCCGTGCCGCCGCTGCTGACCAACGCCTATGTCGGGATGACGGAGGTGGACCGGTCGGTGGCCGAGGCGGCGCGCGGCATGGGGATGTCGGGCGGCCAGCTCTTCGTACGGGTCGAGCTCCCGCTCGCCTACCCGATGATCATGACCGGTCTGCGCTCGGCGGCGGTCCAGGTGATCGCCACGGCGACGATCGCCGCCATGGTCGGTCAGGGCGGGCTCGGCCGCATCATCACCGCCGGCTTCAACACGTACAACACACCGCAGGTGGTTGCCGGCGCGCTGCTCGTCGCCGTGCTCGCCCTGGCGGTGGAGGCCGTGCTGGTGGGGCTGGACCGGGCCCTGTCGCCGCTCCGCCGCCGCCGGACCGCCTGGCCCATCCGATTTACCCAACACAACTCGTAATCAGCCCTGTTGCTGTGGACGGAGAACATCATGAGCAAGACCTTGCGCATAGCGGGCGCGGTCATCGGCATGGTCGCACTGGCCGGCTCGCTCGCCGCCTGCGGCGGCGACAGCCTGGAGAAGGACAAGGGCGGCTCCGCCGCGTCCGGTGACTCGGGGAAGAAGGGCTCGCTCGTCGTCGGCGCCGCGGCTTTCACCGAGTCCAAGGTGCTCGCCGAGCTGTACGCACAGATCCTCGGCGACGCCGGATACAGCACCTCGGTCACCACGGTGAAGAACCGGGAACTGTACGAGCCGTCCCTGGAGAAGGGCGAGATCGACGTCGTACCGGAATACGCCGCGACGATCGCCGAGTTCCTCAACGCCAAGGCGAACGGCGCGAAGACGGCCGAGAAGAATCCGGTCGCCTCCGGTGACGCGGCGGCCACCACCGCCGCGCTGGAGAAGCTCGCCACCCCGCGCGGACTGAAGGTGCTCCCGTACGGCGAAGCGGTCGACCAGAACGCGTTCGCGGTGACCAAGGAATTCGCCGACAAGAACAAGCTCAAGACCCTTTCGGATCTGGGTGCGTCCAAGCTGAAGGTGAAGATCGCGGCGGGTGACGAGTGCGAGGTGCGGCCCTTCTGCGCACCGGGTCTGAAGAAGACGTACGGCATTGATGTCACCGGTATCGACCCGAAGGGAGTCGGCACCCCGCAGTCCAAGCAGGCCGTCAAGGACGGCAAGGACCAGCTGGTCCTCACGACCACCACGGACGCGGTGCTGGACAGCTTCAACCTGGTGTTCCTGGAGGACGACAAGAAGCTCCAGAATGCGGACAACGTCGTTCCGGTTCTCAATGCCAAGGACGCCGGAGCGCAGGACATTGCCGATGCGCTCGGCAAGCTCACCAGGACGCTCACCACCGAGGACCTCGCGGAACTGAACCGCAAGGTCGACGCCGAGCGTGCCAAGCCGGCCGATGTGGCCAAGGACTATCTGCAGTCGAAAGGTCTGATCAAGAAGTAGGAAGGGACCACTCCGGGGGCTGCCGGGTAACCCGTCAGGTAACCGCCGGGGAACAGATTGCCGGGTGGCCTCCCAAGCGACCCGCACGCACGGTAAATTTCAGGCCATGCCACGTGGACGTCATCGCCATTCGCCACCTCTGCACAGAATCCTTCCGCCTTCGGTTGTCGCCGGAGCGTCGGTCGTCTGTGCTGCGGGCGCCTGGCTCCTCGCCGAGCCCCTGGTCCTGCGCGGACTGGTCGCCGCCGCTGCGGCCGCCGCCGTCACCGGTGCGTATCTGATGCGCTCCTGGGACCGGGAGGCCGGCCGTCGCGTCGCGGAGCTGATGCGTGCCCGCGCAAGCGACGAATGGAAGACCGAGGAGCGCATCGCGGAGCTCGAGGCCGACCTGGAGGAGTCGCGGGCCCTGCGCGTCCGGCTGGAGACGAAGCTGCGCCGCAAGCGTGTGGAGCTCGCCGGTCTGCGCGGCGAGCACGCCGCACTGCTGCGCCGTTACGCCAACGCCGAGACCGAGCGGGCCAGCGCGCTGGAGGGACGCAGGCAGCTCGCGCTCGAAGCGGCCGCCTCGCCCCGGGAGCTGCCCACGGCCCGCTCCACGCCGACACCGGCCGCGTATGCGCGCGCCGCTCAGGCCCTGCAGGACCTCACCCGCAACGCCGCGCTCCAGGAGGCCCGCCGCACCGCCGAGCAGGCCAGGAAGCGCGATCTCGCGGAGCGAGCCCAGGAGGCGGAGGAGCGCAAGGGGAAGCACGCGGCGGCCGCTGCCGAGCAGCACCGCCGCCCGTCGGCCGCCCTGCCTCCGGCCCGCCCGTCCACCGCGCTCCCCGCGCCGCGCGCCGTCCCGGCCGCCACCGCGGTCGTTCCGTACGCCGCGTCCCGCCGTCATCCGGTGCCGCAGGGCAGCTTCGACTTCTTCGGTACGCAGAAGGCGCGCGCCGCGATCGAGTCCGTGCAGAACGAGGACCTCGCGGACGTGGTCGGCGAGGAGGCGCTGGCAGCGCACCGCACGGGGACGGCGCAGAACCGGGCCGTCGGCAAGGTCATCGACCTGACCGCGCACGACGAGACGGAGCAACTGGACGTCGTGGAGCTGCGCAGCGCGATCTCGTAGGCCCTGGCCTGCCGCCGGTCGGTCGTCGGCGGAGCTACTTGTCGATGTCGCCGACGACGAAGAACAGCGAGCCCAGGATCGCGACCATGTCGGCGACCAGCGTGCCCGGCAGCAGCTCGGTGATCACCTGGATGTTGTTGTACGAGGCGGAGCGGAGCTTCAGCCGGTACGGGGTCTTCTCGCCCTTGGACACCAGGTAGTACCCGTTGATCCCGAGCGGGTTCTCGGTCCAGGCGTAGGTGTGGCCCTCGGGGGCCTTCAGCACCTTGGGCAGCCGCTGGTTGATCGGACCGGGCGCCAGCCCGGCCATCCGGTCCAGGCACGCGTCCGCCAGGTCCAGCGCGTTGTGGGTCTGTTCCAGCAGGCACTCGAACCGGGCCAGGCAGTCGCCCTCGGTGCGGGTGACGACCTTGAGGGTGTCCTGCAGCTCCCCGTACGCCAGATACGGCTCGTCGCGCCGCAGATCGAAGTCGACCCCGGAGGCGCGGGCGATCGGCCCGGACACCCCGTACGCGTGCACGGTCTCGGCGGACAGCACACCGACACCGCGGGTACGGCCCCGGAAGATCTCGTTTCCGAGCACCAGCCGGTCGTACACGTCCATCCGTGAACGGACCGACGCGACGGCGTCCCGGGCGCGGCCGAGCCAGCCCGCCGGGAGGTCCTCCTTGAGACCGCCGACCCGGTTGAACATGTAGTGCATCCGGCCGCCGGAGACCTCCTCCATCACGGCCTGGAGCTCCTCGCGTTCCCGGAAGGCGTAGAACACCGGGGTGATGCCGCCCAGTTCGAGCGGGTACGAGCCGAGGAACATCAGGTGGTTCAGCACCCGGTTCAGCTCGGCGAGCAGCGTCCGCGTCCAGACCGCGCGCTCCGGGACCTCCATGCCGAGCATCCGCTCGACAGCCATCACGACACCCAGCTCGTTGGAGAAGGCCGACAGCCAGTCGTGACGGTTGGCGAGCATCACGATCTGCCGGTAGTCGCGCGCCTCGAAGAGCTTCTCCGCACCGCGGTGCATATAGCCGATGACGGGCTCGGCGTGCTGGATCCGCTCGCCGTTGAGAACGATCCGCAGACGGAGCACGCCATGTGTCGAGGGGTGCTGAGGCCCGATGTTGAGCACCATGTCGGTGCTCTCCGCCGCGCCACCGATGCCGACCGTCGTCTCCGTCATACGGCCAGTATTCCCTGCGCGCCGCACGGCGCGCTCCGGGCCCCGGGCTTTCCGGCCCGTCCGCCCGGCGCCCCGGGCCGCGTTGCCTCCGGGGCGCTGCCTGGGAGCCCGCTCGTCAAACGCCGGAGGGGCTCGACAGGCTCGCCCCCACCCGTTGCATCAGCCACCCGAAATCGCCCAGCCCGCCCCGTGCGGTCAGCTCGGCCGCCTCGCCCGCCGACGCCAGCGCCCGCACATACGCCGCCGGGTCGGTCGAGGCGAGTGCGAGCGACGGCCGCTCCCCGCTGACCCCCAGCCCCCGCAGCGCCTCCCGCTGATCCACCACCTCCGGCCCCATCCCGCCCCCCGCACCCGCCGCCGCGCACGCGTCCAGCGCCACATGCGAGGTCAGGTCGCAGCTGCCGTCCGGCACCGGCCGCACCTCGCGCCCGGCCCGGAAGCCGGTCAGCGTGCCGAACGGCGGCCGCGCCTCCCGTACGTGGGCGTAGTCGACCGCCACCGCGAGCCCTTCGGACAAGGTGGCGACCGCCCGCGCCCACGCCTCGTCGCGCGGCCGCCCGATCTCCGCGCGGCTGCCGGGACCGGCCGACGGCCACCAGCGGCGCAGCCACTCGGCGTCTGCTCCGGTCACCGGTGCGCCCAGCCGCTCCGTGCCGTCCGCCGTCCGGACAAGCACATACCGGTCGACGCCGTCCGCGTCGGTCTCCGCGACCGGCGTCGGCACGTTGTCCAGCCACTCGTTGGCGAACAGCAGCCCCCGCACCCCCTGCGGCGGCTCGGCGCACCACTCGATCCGGGGGTCAAGACCCGGCGGCCGGGCGGCAATCTCCACCGCGTACGCCCGTACCGCGAGCCCCGCCGGGGCGATGCCCGGCAGCGCCGCCAGCACCCCCGTCAGCAGCTCGCCCCGCCCGGCCCCGAGGTCGACCAGATCGACCCGGTCAGTTCCCAGCTCCCGCGCCGTCCCGGCCAGCAGCCTGGCCACGGCGGCGGCGAACAGCGGCGAGGCATGCACGGAAGTACGGAAATGCCCGGCAGGCCCCTCGGGGCTCCGGTAGAACCCCCCGTCCCCGTACAAAGCGGTCTGTGCCGCCTCCTGCCACCCACGCCACTCATCCGTCACGGAGCCAAGTCTCCACCTTGGGGAGTACGGTCCCAGGAACCGGATCGGCCCTTCGGCTGACCCAGTCACCTATCGGCCTTCCCTACGCTGGGTTACGTGCAGCGCCTCTACGACTTCATCCGCAGACACCCGACGGGCGTCGACACCTTCTGGGCTGTCGTCCTCCTCGGTCTCTCCGGCCTGTCCGTGGTGGCCGACCCGAGCCGCGGATCGGAGCGGCTCCCCGCCGTGCCGATCACCATCGGCCTCTGCCTGGTCGTCGCGCTGCGCCGCAGGGCACCGGAGAAGATGCTGCTGCTCGCCGTCGCGATGGGCGTCGCGCAGCTGGTGTTCGGCGTTAGACCGAGCGTCGCGAACTTCGCCATGCTGGTGATCACCTTCACCGTGGCCACGGTCGGTGAGCGCTGGGCGTCCCGGCTCGCGCTGGTCTGCAGTCTCTGCGCGGCCGGTCTCTCACAGCTGCGCTGGCCGAACGAGATGCGCGGTGGCTGGGCGCAGGAGGTCTTCGTCGTCGTCGTCATGACGGTGCCGTTCGTGCTCGCCTGGGTGCTCGGCGACTCGATGCGGACCCGGCGGGCGTACTTCGACCAGCTGGAGGAGCGCGCCGCCCGGCTGGAGCGGGAGCGCGAGGCGCAGTCGAAGGTCGCGGTGGCCGCCGAGCGGGCCCGTATCGCCCGCGAACTGCACGATGTCGTCGCACACAACGTCTCCGTCATGGTGGTGCAGGCCGACGGTGCGGCGTACGTGATGGACGGGGCGCCCGACCAGGCCCGGCAGGCCCTGGAGACGATCTCCAGCACCGGCAGGCAGGCCCTCGCCGAGATGCGCCGGCTGCTCGGCGTGCTGCGGACCGGCGACGCCCGGGAGAGCGGGGAGTACGTCCCGCAGCCCGACGTCGAGCAGATCGAGGACCTGATCGAGCAGGTCAGGCAGACCGGCCTGGCAGTGGACTTCAAGATCGAGGGCACCCCGCGCCCGCTCCCCAGCGGGGTCGAGCTGACCGCGTACCGCATCGTGCAGGAGGCCCTGACCAACACCCGCAAGCACGGTGGCCCGGACGCCGGTGCGAGTGTGCGGCTGGTCTACTTCGACGACGGGCTCGGGCTGCTGGTCGAGGACGACGGCCGGGGGGCCGCGCACGAACTGTACGAGGACGGCGGCGCCGACGGCGCGGGCCACGGGATGATCGGCATGCGGGAGCGGGTCGGCATGGTCGGCGGCACGCTCGACGCCGGGCCGCGCCCCGGCGGCGGTTTCCGGATCAGCGCGCTGCTGCCGCTCAAGCCCGCCCACTAGCCCACTGACCCTTGCTGGACAGGAACAGGAGACAAGGACCCTCATGGCGATCCGCGTGATGCTCGTCGACGACCAGGTGCTGCTGCGCACCGGTTTCCGGATGGTGCTCGCAGCCCAGCCGGACATGGAGGTCGTCGCCGAGGCCGGCGACGGCGCGGAGGCGATCGAGAACCTTCGTTCCACCGACGTGGATGTGGTGCTGATGGACGTCCGCATGCCGAGGCTGGACGGCGTCGAGGCGACCCGGCGCATCTGTGGCGGGCCCGATGCGCCCAAGGTGCTCATCCTGACCACGTTCGACCTCGACGAGTACGCCTTCTCCGGACTGAAGGCGGGGGCCAGCGGCTTCATGCTCAAGGACGTGCCGCCGGGCGAGCTGCTCGCCGCGATCCGTTCGGTGCACAGCGGAGACGCGGTCGTCGCCCCGTCCACCACGCGGCGACTTCTCGACCGCTTCTCGCCCTTGCTGCCGAGCAGCGGCAACGAACCGCAGCACAAGGACGTCGGCAAGCTCACCGAACGCGAACGCGAGGTGATGCTGCTGGTGGCGCAGGGCCTGTCGAACGGCGAGATCGCGGCACGCCTGGTGCTGTCCGAGGCGACGGTGAAGACGCACGTCGGCCGCATCCTCACCAAGCTGAACCTGCGCGACCGGGTGCAGGTCGTCGTCCTCGCGTACGAGACGGGGCTGGTGCGGGCCGGCGGGGGCGGGGCGGGCTGACCGGCATCGCGGCCTCTCCGTGGGACCCGTCCGGGCTTAGGGCTTCCCCCGCGATAGGTAATGGGCTCCCGACGCCCTGCGACTCCGCTTGCGGCGTTGTCGTCGGTCACCGACGCTCCGCGTCGACTCCGTCCTCCGCCGTGCCATCGAAGCCGCATGACGCCGCTCGCTGATCCACTCCCTGCCGCGGGGGAGGCCGTTAGGCACAGGCGGCTGCACCGGGCCCACGGCGCCCGGTGCCGCTCACCGCAGCACACCCTCCAGGAAGTCGCTGCCGAGCCGGGCCACCACGGTCAGGTCCAGCTGGTGCAGTACGTAGCGGCCACGGCGTCGCGTGGTGACCAGGCCGGCCTTCTTCAGTACCGAAAGATGCCGGGAGACCTCGGGTGCCGTGATGCTGTGCGAGTCGGCGAGTTCACCGGTGGTGTACGGGGAACGGGCGAGGTTGCGGCACAGGCGCATCCGCATGGGGTGGGCCAGCGCCTCCATCCGCAGCTGCAGGATCTCGACCGAGGCGGGGGACGGCAGCTCCGGGCGGTGCACCGGGTAGTGGATCACCGGGCGCCAGCCGGGTGCGTGCAGCACCATCAGATGCGGCCAGCCGAAGCTGGACGGGATGAGGGTCAGCCCGGCGCCGATGGACGGGTCGGTCGCGGTGGTCGAGCCCTTGGTTATTTTGTCGACACTGATCCGGCTGCCGCTCTCGTCGAGCGAGAGCGCTGCGGACACCGCGCCCAACGCCTCGCCGGCGCCCTTGCGGCGCAGCAGATCTGTCTTGTGCCGGGCGTCGGCGACCAGCTGGACCTGGACCCGGCGCCAGGTGTCCGCGAAGAACGCCTCGTCGCAGTCCTCGAAGAGGCGCCGGACCCAGCGGCGTACGGGGGCGGGGTCGGCCAGCAGCTGCTGGGTGAACTCCACCTGCCGCGGACCGCGCGCCGCCGCCATGTCCAGGGCCCGGGCGCGCATGCCCGGGTCGCTGAGCGGGGAGGGCGCGCCGATCCCGTACAGGCTGGCGCAGGTGAACTCCAGGGCGGAGGCGACGAACCGCTCGTCGTCCAGCCGGTCGAGGATGTCGAGGTCCTCGGCGAGCGTCGCCCCGGTCCTGCCGTCACCGCCGCGGACCCCGGCGAACGCCATGAAGACGTCCGAGAACGTGTTCCGCCACAGGAACTCGGCCTCGTGCAGCCGGTCGGCCAGGTCCGGCTCCAGCACACTGCCGGTCGCCGTCGCCCAGCCGTGCAGGCCGGGGTGGTGCCCCGGCTCGGAGAGCGCATGCAGCGCGAGCCCCAGCTCGGCGAGGGGCGAGGTCTCGAAGACGATGCGTTCGGACGGCAGTCCCGCGATGTCGATGTTCACGCTCACCCGTCCATAGTGCCGGGTGCGGAGAGAGCGTCACGCGCCATTTGACGGTGGTCGTCAATCGACGGGCCGGACCCGCCGGAGCGGCCCAGGCTGAGGTCATGGACGCGATGCAGCAACACATGATCGACAGCTACCGTGCAGCTCAGCACGGGGAAGCGCCGCCGCCACTGCCTGGCCGGCACGACTGGGAGGTCGTGCGGGAGGCCCGCGACGCCCGCCGCTTCGAAGCGGTGATCGAAGGCCGCCCGGCGAACCGCCGCTGGAGAACGGCCCTACGAGAACGCCTCACCCGCCGCCCGCCGGGCACCGTCGGCCGGTCCGGCAGCTCCGCCCGGCCCGTCGGTCCCGGCACTTCCGGCCCGTCCGGCGTGTGAGGACGGAACGGGTGCTCGGACGACCGGGGCACCCGTTGACCGGGGCGGTGGCCCTGGCGCCACCAGCCGGCCCGTCCGGCGCTTGAGGACGGAACGGCCCCGGACGCCCCGGCACCCGCTCCTCTAAGACCGACCGGCAATTGGGGGGCGGCGTCACGGGGCTGGGGCACGCACCTCGCGGCGTTGTCGTCCATCACCATGGCTCCGCCATGGCTCAATCCTCCGCCT
>NZ_JBSFYR010000066.1:0-43046 GCF_053599875.1 Streptomyces sp. NPDC005151
GCGGTCGAGGTGACCACCGATGTCACGTACGTCTATCCGGTCGTACGTGCTGCATCGGGAAGCCCGGGGCGACGGGCGTACCGGGCCGGTGGCCGCGTTCGGCCGACCGGATCACGTGATGGCCCATCCACCGAAGACGCACCCTCCTCCGCCTTGCCATCGAAGCCGCACGACGCCGCTCGCTGATCCACTCCCTACTGCGGGGGAGACCGTAACCTCACTGCCATGACAGACCAGCAGCCTCACCAGTTCGAACGTGGCACAGACGGTCCGAAAGTGATCGTCGCGGGCCTCGACGGGTCCGATTCCTCGATGCGCGCCGCCGCGTACGCCGCCGGGCTGGCCCGTCGGCAGAACGCCATGCTCGCCCTCGTCTATGTCCAGCCGGTGATGCCCGCGGGTGCCGCGCTCGGCGCACCGGTCGCCGACACGACCGGCGAGGTCGCGGAGGGCCTGGTGAGCGAGATCAGGGCGGCCACGGAGCGGCTCAAGGACATATGGGATGTGCGCTGGGAGTTCCACACCTTCCGCGGTGATCCGTACAACGGCCTGGTCACCGCGGCAGACGAGCTGAAGGCGGATGCCGTCGTGGTGGGCGCGTCGGAGTCGGCGGGACACCGGTTCATCGGATCGGTGGCGATCCGGCTGGTGAAGGCGGGGCGCTGGCCCGTCACCGTCGTTCCGTGAACTTGGCGAACACCGTGGCGCCGATGGAGCCCTGGGCCATCTTCAGACCGACGGCAATTGGGGGGAGGCGTCACGGGGCTGGGCCACGCACCTCGCGGCGTTGTCGTCAATCACCATGGCTCAATCCTCCGCCTTGCGATGCACGCACCCCAGCCCCGCTCCTTCACCCACCCCCCAATTGCCGGTCGGTCTCAGACAGGCGTCGGCCATCTTCGGGTCGCCCGGGTAGAAGACCCCGCGGCGGGCGAGCCGGTCCCGGTGGCGCCGGGCCGGGGGTGGCTGCTGTCCGTACGGCCGGCGTCCGCTCCCCGCTGACCGTCACCGACCCCGCACTCGGCCACGCCGCACGCCCGGCCGAGTGCGGGGTCGCGCGCGCCGCACGACGCCCGCCCCCTGTCCGTTCACCGCCCGGCCGACCGTTCACCGCACCATTCGCCGCTCCGTGCGACCGCTCGTCGCACGCCTCGGTGCATCTTCTGTTCGTCGCGGCCCCGATGCGTTCATATACGGCGCAGGCAGCGGCGAGGCGGCAGGGGCCTCCGCGGGAAAGGGGCGTTCACAATGACCACGACGACCGATGAGCGGGCCCTCGCGGAGTTGCAGCGCGAACACGGTCCCGCGCTCCTCCACTTCCTGCTCGGTCTGACCTTCGGCGACCGGCAGCGCGCCGAGGATCTGGTCCAGGAGACGCTCGTACGCGCCTGGCAGCACCCCGAGGCGTTCGACAGTCCGTACGAATCGATGCGGCCCTGGCTCTTCACTGTCGCCCGGCGGCTGGCGATCGATGCGCGCAGGTCCCGCCAGGCCCGGCCGACGGAGGTCAGCGACCTCGTACTGGAGAGCGCCCCGGGCCGGGAGGACACGGCGGAGGCGACCGTCGCAGCGCTCGATGTCCGCGAGGCGGTGCGGACGCTCAGCCCGGAGCACCGTGCGGTGCTGGTCCAGATCTACTTCCGCGGGCTGAGCGTGGGCGAGACGGCGCAGGTGCTGGGCATACCGGCGGGCACGGTCAAGTCCCGTTCCTACTACGCGCTGCGCCTGCTCTCCCGCAACCTGCCCGGCTACTCCAGCAGGTCCTCCTCGCTCAGCAGGCCGAGCAGGGACACCGTCTCCGCGACCTCCACATAGTCGGCGGCGCATCCGTCGCAGTCCTGCAGATGCTGCGAGACCAGCCGGGCCTCCCCGTCGGTGAGCGCATCGAGCACATACGCGCCGAGCAACTGCCGCATGTGCGGTCCCTCCCCGGGATCGGCGGTCATCGCAACCTCATGTCTGTGACGGATCGGGTCGGACGGATCCTGTCCTTCTGGCCACGCGGGGCGCGCTCCCCCGGTTCAATGCTGCGTGTGGCCCGGTGCCGAGATGAGGAAGAGGCGAGACGGGATGCGTCCGGAACGTACGGATGGAACCAGTGGGGGCGGGCTGCTGGTCCCGATGGCCTGGATGTACGCCGAGTACATCGCCGATGAACTGCTGCGGACCGGCGATCTGATGGAGCCGTCGACGCTGGAGTACCGCGCGGGGCGCGAGGCGCTCGCCCTGACCATCTTCCTCTCCGACGGGGCGGTGGCCGATGCGCTGCCCGCGACCCGGATGGACGAGCTGCGGCTGCTGACGGCGTACGGGAGCGCCTGGCGCCGCTGGGTCTGCGAGCGGCTCGACGCGGCGGCGTCCGCGGTCCCCTCGCCGGACGGCGGCCGGAGTGTTCCGGATCCCGATCTGGCGCTGGCCCGTCGGGCATGGCGGTGGCTGGACGAGACCGAGCTGCTCGCGGCCGATCTCGACGCGATCGGGCCGCCGCCGTGGGAGCCGCTCGGCACCGAGGGCGGCGAGGAGTGGGCGCAGGCGTCGGCCCAGGTGTGGACGCCCGCCTGGCAGCTGGGGCTGCCACTGGGGCATCTGGCGATCCATCTGCACTGACGGCCTCCCCCGCGACAGGAAGTGGGCTCCCGGCGCCCTGCGACTCCGCTTGCCGCGTTGTCGTCAGTCACCGAGGCTCCGCGTCGACTCCGTCCTCCGCCTTGCCATCCAAGCCGCACGACGACGCTCGCTGATCCACTCCCTACCGCGGGGGAGGCCGTAAGCACGGCGGGTGCCTTTGCTCCTCACGAACCGTGCACCCCGGCGCGGTACTTCGGCAGCCGCACCGTGATCTTCATCCCGGCGCCGATGCCCGTCTCGATGACGAGCCCGTAGTCGTCGCCGTACACCTGGCGGAGCCGCTCGTCGACGTTGAGCAGTCCGATACCGGTGGAGTGTCCTCCTTCGCCGCGCAGGATGTGCCGCAGCCGTTCCGGGTCCATTCCGGTGCCGTCGTCCTCGATGACGACTTCCGCCTCCGAGCCCGCGTCCAGCGCGCTGATGGTGATGCGGCTGCGGGTGACGGCGCCTTCGAGTCCGTGCTTGACGGCGTTCTCGACCAGAGGCTGGAGGCACAGGAACGGCAGGGCGACGGGCAGGACTTCGGGGGCGACCTGGAGGGTGACCGCGAGCCGTTCACCGAAGCGGGCCCGGACGAGGGCCAGATACTGGTCGATGGAGTGCAGCTCGTCGGCGAGGGTGGTGAAGTCGCCGTGGCTGCGGAACGAGTAGCGGGTGAAGTCGGCGAACTCCAGCAGCAGTTCGCGGGCCTGCTCCGGGTCGGTGCGGACGAACGAGGCGATGGCGGCGAGGGAGTTGAAGATGAAGTGCGGGGATATCTGGGCACGCAGGGCCCTGATCTCGGCCTCGATGAGCTGCGTGCGGGACCGGTCGAGTTCGGCGAGCTCGAGTTGTACGCAGACCCAGCGGGCCACCTCTCCGGCCGCCCTGGCCAGGACCGCCGACTCGCGCGGGGCGTAGGCGATCAGGGTGCCGAGGACACGGTGGTCGACGGTCAACGGCACGGCGACAGCCCAGCGCAGCGGGCAGTCGAGGTCGTCGCAGTCGCTGTGGAAGGCGGTGTCGCGGCCGCTGGCGAGAAGCCCCTGCACCTGGTCCATGACGTGTCTGCCGTGGTGGTCGCCCTCGCCGTCCCAGACGAGGACCCGGTCCCGGTCGGTGAGACAGAGCGCGTCAGTGCCGAGCAGGGAACGCAGTCTGCGGGCGGACCTGCGGGCGCTCTCCTCGGTGAGTCCGGCGCGCAGCGGGGGCGCGGCAAGCGAGGCGGTGTGCAGCGTCTCGAAGGTGGCGTGCTCGACGGGGGTGCCGACGTCGCTGGGGCGGACGGGGCGGGCGGTGCGGCGGCCGAGCAGGAACCCGGCGCCGAGCAGGAGAAGCACGAGCAGAACGAGGACGGTGTACGTGGGCCCTGTCATCGGTGCCTCCCGGGTATCAGGGCCTCCGGCAGATGGAAGCGGGTCATCGCGGCATTCGTGCCGGACGGTATGCGACCGGGCGTGGCGAGCGACACCAGGACCATCGCGAGGAAGCCGACCGGCACCGACCAGACGGCGGGCCAGGCGAGCAGGGTGTGCGGCCAGCCGGGCGGGCGCACCGCACCGCTGACGGTGATCGCGACGGACAGGAACGCGGAGCCGCCGCCGAGCACCAGTCCGGCGATCGCGCCCGGCGGGGTGAGCCGCCGCCACCAGATGCCGAGGACCAGCAGCGGGCAGAAGGACGACGCCGATACGGCGAACGCCATCCCCACGGAGTCCGCCACCGGCACCCGGCTGACCATGAGGGAGCCGGCCAGTGGCACACACATGGCGAGAACGGTGGCCAGCCGGAAGTGCCGTACGCCGCGCGAGGGCAGGACGTCCTGGGTGATGACGCCGGCGACGGCCATCGTGAGTCCGGACGCGGTCGACAGGAACGCGGCGAAGGCGCCGCCGGCGATGAGTGCGCCGAGCAGGTCCCCGCCGAGCCCGCCGACGACGCGTCCGGGCAGCAGCAGCACGGCGGCGTCCGCGTCCCCGCCGTGGATCAGCTCGGGGGCGTACAGCCTGCCCAGTGCCCCGTACACGGGCGGCAGCAGGTAGAAAACGCCGATCAGGGCGAGGACGGCGACGGTGGTGCGGCGGGCGTCGCGGCCGTTCGGGCTGGTGTAGAAGCGGACGACGACGTGCGGTAGCCCCATCGTTCCGAGGAACGTCGCGATGATCAGCCCGTAGGTCGCGTACAGCGGATGGTCGGCCCGGAAGACGGACAGCTGTTCGTCGAAGGTGACCCGTGGCCGCCCGTCGCCCTGCCAGACCAGCACCAGGAAGATCGCAGGGACCAGAAGCGCCGTCAGTTTCAGCCAGTACTGGAAGACCTGGACGAAGGTGATGGACCGCATGCCGCCCGCCGCGACGGCGACCACGACGACAGATGCGACGAGCACATCGCCGAGCCAGCCGGGCGCCCCGGTCAGGATCTTCAGGGTGAGCCCGGCACCCTGGAGCTGCGGTACGAGGTAGAGCCAGCCCGCCCCGACGACGAGCACGCTCACCAGCCTGCGCACCTGCCGCGATTCGAGCCGCCCCTCCGCGAAGTCGGGCAGGGTGTACGCCCCCGAGCGGCGCAGCGGCGCGGCGACGAAGACCAGCAGCACCAGATAGCCGGCGGTGTAGCCGACCGGGTACCAGAGCATGTCGGGGCCGTGCACGAGCACCAGGCCGGCGACGCCGAGGAAGGATGCGGCGGAGAGGTACTCGCCGCTGATCGCGGCGGCGTTGAGCCGTGGGCGCACGGTGCGGGAGGCGACGTAGAAGTCCGAGGTGGTACGGGAGATGCGCAGCCCGAAACCGCCGACGAGGACGGTGGCGAGAACGACAGCGGCGACGGCCACCACCGCGTATGTGCGGCTCACTGTGCGGGGCGGCCTTCCACGAGCCGGGCGAAGTCGCGCTCATTGCGCTCGGCCCGCCGCACGTACCACCAGGCGATCAGAGTCAGCGGCGGGTAGGCGGCGAAGCCGAGGACCGCCCAGACGACGGCGGCGCTGTGCAGCGCCGCGAAGACCAGCGGCAGCGTGCCGACGACGACGGCGAGGACGGTGAACGCGGTGAGCCCGGCGCGCAGCTGGCTGCGCATCAGCGAGCGGACGTAGGCGCCGCCGAGCGCGGTCTGCTCGTCGATCTCCGACTGGGTGCGGTAGCGGGGCAGCGGGCGCACCCGCCGGGGCTCCCCCGTCACCACTTCACGCCGGGGCGTCGACTCTGCGGACATGGGCCCGGA
The DNA here is from genome assembly GCF_053599875.1 of Streptomyces sp. NPDC005151. Classification (NCBI taxonomy): domain Bacteria; kingdom Bacillati; phylum Actinomycetota; class Actinomycetes; order Kitasatosporales; family Streptomycetaceae; genus Streptomyces; species Streptomyces sp. NPDC005151. Next base: position 5,830 of record NZ_JBSFYR010000066.1, read on the forward strand.
GTGTACGCAGTCGGGGACCGCTCTGGGAAGGTTTCGGACCTGGGTAGTCCCAGGTCAGCGGCCGGTCTGCCGCATGAGCAGATCGCGCAGGGCGCGGGTGTGGCGGCGGCTCACGGCGAGCTCCGCGGTGCCGATGCGGACGCTCATGCTGCCCGCGTCGAGCCGCAGTTCGTCGATCCGGCCGAGGGCGACGAGATGGCGGCGGTGAATGCGTACGAAGCCGCGCGAGCGCCAGCGTTCCTCCAGGGTGGTGAGGGGGATCCGGACGAGATGGCTGCCGCCCGCGGTGTGCAGCCGGGCGTAGTCGCCCTGCGCCTCCGCGTACGCGATGTCGCCGATCGGGATGAACCGGATCACTCCGCCCAGTTCGACGGCTATCTGGTCGGCTGCGGTGTCCTGGAGGGAAGCGGAGCGGTCGCCGACCTGTTCGGCGACGCGGCGGACGGCTTCGGCGAGGCGTTCACGGCGGACGGGCTTGAGGACGTAGTCGACGGCCTTGAGGTCGAAGGCGTGGACGGCGAACCCTTCGTGGGCGGTGACGAAGACGATGAGCGGGGGCGCTGCGAACCCGGCCAGCAGCTGGGCGACATCGAGGCCGGTGAGGCCCGCCATGTGAATGTCGAGGAAGACGACGTCGATGGCGGACGGGTCGTCGGGACCGGCGTCGACGGCGCTCCCGATCCGGCGCAGCGCCTCGGTGGCCCCGGTGGCGCCTTCGGCGCTGCGGATGCGGGGGTCGGCGCGCAGGAGGTAGAGCAGCTCCTCCAGGGCGGGTGCTTCGTCGTCGACGGCGAGTACGCGCAGCATGAGGCCGGAGTGTAGAGCGTGTCCGGAGGTGTTGGCTTGAGTGATTCACGGGTTGAAGTCGCTGAACGAGACCGCGGCGGGGCGGCGGGGAAGCTGTCCTTCCAGTGCAGCCGGCCCGCCCGGGCCAGATGGGTGATCAGATGCAGCGGGCCGACGCCGATGTCCAGGAACTTGCCGCGCCGGGCGATGCAGGTGACGGTGCCGCCCTCCAGGGCGGTGAGCGGTGGGTCGTACGTCTTCAGCACGCTGACGGCGAGCGGCAGGACGCGGGCGATCTCCTTGCCGGCCAGGTTCTCGTCGAGAAAGACCCGCAGCGCCTCGACCTCCGGTAGTTCGGGCATGGGTCCCAGGATGCCGCAGCCCGCTGCTCCCTGCCGCCGCCCTCAGAGGCCGTAGGTCCGCTCCGCGGTGGTCGCGAAGACCGCCGACCGCTCGTCCGCGCCCAGTCCGTCGGTGAGGGCGCGTGCGGCGTCGACGACCTCCGTATAGCTCGCCGCGAGCCGGCAGACCGGCCAGTCGGAGCCGAACATCAGGCGGTCGGGCCCGAAGGCGTCGAGGACGGTGTCGGCGTACGGGCGGAGGTCGTCGACCGTCCAGGAGCGCAGGTCGGCCTCGGTCACCAGGCCGGAGAGTTTGCAGACGGTGTTGGGCCGGTCGGCCAGCGCCCGGACGTCTTCCGCCCAGGGGTGCAGGCTCCGGGCGGCGATGGGCGGCTTGCCCGCATGGTCGAGTACGAAGGTGAGTTCCGGCAGCAGCGCGGCGGCCCTGACGGTTGCGGGCAGCTGGTGGGACTGGACGACCAGGTCGTAGACGAGTCCGGCGGCGGCCACGGCGGACAGTCCGCGCTGCACCTCGGGGCGCAGCAGCCACTCGGGGTCGGGTTCGCCCTGGACCTGATGGCGGATGGCTACGAGCCGGTCGCCACCGGGGAGTTCGCGCAGGGCGGCGAGGGTGTCGGCAATGCCGGGCGCGGTGAGGTCGGTCCAGCCGACGACGCCCGCGACGAGGTCGTTGCCGTCGGCGAGGGCGAGGAACTCGGGGGTCTCCTCGGGGACGGTGACGGTCTGGACGAGGACCGTGGCGTGCACCCCGGCGGCGCGGGCCTCGGGCTCCAGATCGGTCAGGGTGAAGGTGCGCCGGAGCGGGGCCAGTTCCTCGCCGGTGATCCACTCCTGGTCGCGTACCGACAGGTCCCACACGTGGTGGTGGGCGTCGACGATCCGTTGCCGGCCGGTCATGTCACAGCTCCCAGGCGACGAGGAGACCGGCTTCGGCGCCGTTCGACGAGTAGTCGTGCGCCACGTCGAGAAGTTCGTCCATCCGGGCCTGCCAGGCGACGTTGACGGGCAGCTGCTCGAGTTCGGCGAGGAGCCGGGGGTAGTCCTCGCACTCGATGAGGTGGAACAGCTCGGTGCCGCTGCGCCAGATCGTCCAGGAGGTGGCGCCCGCAGCGCGGATCGCCGCGGTGAGCTCCGTGGGGACTTCGCGGTGCGCCGCCTCGTACTCCTCGATGCGGTCGGCGCGGACCTTGGTGTGCAGGGCGATTCTCATGGCCGGTGTCCGTCCTCGGTGAGCAGGCCCTCGGCGCGCAGTTCGTCCCAGAGGGCGTCGGGGATCTCGCGGGAGAGCAGGTCGGCGGCGTCGCGTATCTCGTCGGCCGAGCGGGTGCCGACGAGCACCGTGGCGACGGCGGGGTGGGCGAGCGGGTAGTGCAGGGCGGCGGCGCGCAGCGGTACGCCGTGGCCCTCGGCGACGGCCTTGATGCGCAGGGCCCGGTCGAGAAGGGTCAGCGGGGCGGCCGTGTAGTCGTAGGTCGCACCGGGGCGCGGGTCGGCGAGCAGCCCGGAGTTGAAGACTCCGCCGACGACGACGCTGCGGCCGCGTGCGGTCGCCTCGGGCAGCAGCTCGGTGAGCGCGGACTGGTCGAGGAGGGTGTAGCGCCCCGCGCAGAGGACCGTGTCCACGTCGGTGTCGCGGAGGAAGCGGGTGAGCATCGCGGTCTGGTTCATGCCCGCGCCGATGGCTCCGACGACGCCTTCCGAGCGCAGCTTCTCCAGAGCCGGATAGGCTTCGCGGAAGGCGATTTCGGCGTGGTCGTCCGGATCGTGCAGATAGGCGATGTCGATGCGGTCGAGACCGAGCCGTTCGAGGCTGTCCTCGATGCTGCGGCGTACGCCGTCGGCGCTGAAGTCCCAGCGGCGGCGGTGGGTGGCGGGCACGGCGAAACCTTCGGTGAGGCCGTCGTACGACGCGATCGGGTCGGCCGGGAGGGGGTCGAGCAGCCGGCCGACCTTGGTGGAGACCACGTACGAGTCGCGCGGCCGGTGACGCAGGGCCGCGCCCAGCCTGCGTTCGGAGAGGCCGAGCCCGTAGTGCGGTGCCGTGTCGAAGTAGCGGACGCCCTCGTCCCAGGCGGCGTCCACGGCGGCGGCGGCCCGGGCGGGGTCGACCTCACGGAAGAGATTGCCGATGGCGGCCGCCCCGAAGGACAGCTCGGTCACCTCGACCGCACTGGTTCCCAGCCTATTTCGCCGCATGCCGCTGCCGCCCTCACCAATGATCGTTAATTCCTGCACAACGAATATTCATCGGATCACTTGGACGCGTCAACACCCTCGACCCCACGAACTACCGCACCCACGCCGAAATCTGTCCGATCTATCAGGACCGTTGGGAGGGTTGACTGACCGGCAGCAGGTCGAGCAGCTCGCGCAGCTCGTCCTCGGCGCAACGGGCCAGCCGCTCCAGGTCGGGGACCGCCTTGCCGTCGGCCACCAGGCCGATCTGCACCCGGCCGCCGTACGTGGACAGGGCGATGGCCAGTGACTGCCCGCGCGCCAGCGGCGCCATCGGGTAGACGGCCCGCAGCGGGCAGCCGCCCAGCGAGAGCGCCGAGCGCGGCAGCGGCACGCTCGTGACCAGCACGTCGAAGAGCATCCTGGCGGCGCTGCCGGCGAGCGGGGCGCCGAAGCGGTGGGCCAGTGAGGGCAGTTGATCGGCGAGCACCGCGACGGCACCCGCACCCCGCAGCGGTCCGGCGGCCTTGTTGCGGTCCATGGCGGTGCGGACGGTGCGCAGTCGCTCCCACGGGTCGGACTCGGAGACGGGGAGCCCGAGCAGATAGGCGGAGAGCCGGTTCCCGGAGGCCGCGCCGGCGCCGGGCCTGCGCCGGGAGACCGGGACGAGGGCGCGCGGGTCGGCGACGGGCAGCTGCTCGCCACGCTCCACCATCCAGCGGCGGAGCGCTCCGGCGACGACGCCGAGCAGGACGTCGTTGGTGGTCCCGCCCGCGACCCGGCGGATCCGGCGGACGGACTCGCCGTCCAACTCCGCGGTGGCCAGCCGACGGGTACCGCTGGAGATCGCGGTGAGCGCGGGGGCGCCGCGCAGATCGAGGCGGCTGGCCCACACGACGGAGGCACCGACCCCGAACGCCCGCGAGAGGTCCTCGATCCGGCCCAGCGCGAATCCGGCCACCTGGCGCGGCCCCGGCATCCACGAGCGGGGCGGGACCGGGCGCGCCCGGCGGGCGCTCGCACCGCCGCGGGCGCGGGCTCCGAGGGAGGCGATCTCATCGAAGATCCCGGCGCCGATGGCGACGGCGCGCATGCCGTCGGCCAGCGCGTGGTGCAGTTTGACGAGCACGGCGAAGGGCCCCTCGTCGGCGCCGGAGATGACGTACATCTCCCAGGGCGGCAGCCCCCGCTCCAGCGGCCGCTCCATCAGCTCGCCGGCGAGCCGGGTGGCCCCGGCCATGAAGCCGCCGTCCGGCGACTCGTCGTCCCGGGGCAGCAGCACGCGCTGGACGTGCCGATAGACGTCGAAGTCCTTGTCGACGGACCAGGCGGCGCCGCCGACCGGCAGCAGGACGTCCCGTACGCGCATCCGCAGCCGGGGGATCGCCGCGGCGCGGGAGCCGAGCAGCTCCACCACGGCGTCCGCGGTGACGCCCGGCGCCGGGGCGGGCGCCGGCGAGAAGACGGCGAGCGCACCGAGGTGCATGGGGTGCGCATCGGTTTCGAGGTGCCAGAAAGCCAGATCGAGAGGTGCCAGTAGTTCAGTGCCCAACGGGTCCTCATGTCATCGAAGGCAAAGATTGCCGGAGTCAACGACTGCCGCAGTCGCAGTCAATCGCTCGCGATCGGTTACGGTCAAGTACAGACATGTTACGTTCTGTTACCGTCTGGTAATCCGTATCACATCCATCGGCGTCAACCATGGCCACATCTCACTCGCGCCTCGGGATGATGAACTGGCACCACACGCACTGGCCGCTGCCGCGGGACTCCACGCCCCAGGCGTCCGCCAGCCGGTCCACCAGCATCAGCCCACGCCCGGACACGCCGGGCTCCCCCGCGTCACGAGGGCGAGGCAGCGCACCGCCCCGGTGCTCAGGTCGACCTCGGCGTAGGTGCAGGTCGCGAAGCAGTCGGTGTCGAGCTCATGGAGGAAGACGGAGGCGCGGGCCATAACGGTGGCCGGGCTGTGCCCCTCGGCGGCGAATCGGTCAGCTCCTGGGTGGCGTCCCTGACGGCGAACTACCAGCCGAACCCACTGGTGCGCCACTCCCGGCCGTCGGGTGTGACGGCGAGCGCCTCGTACCCGTCCAGCGACTCCAGCCAGCCGCGTGCTCCACCGCCCATGGCGAATGCAGCCGTGGCGAAGGCGTCCGTCAGGGTCAGCGACTGCCCCACCACGGTGATCGACGAGAGGCCCAGGGCCGGGGTGCCGGTGTGCGGGTCGAGGATGTGCGCACCGCGTTCGGCCGTTCCGGAGGTGGCGACCGCCAGATCACGTCCGGACACGACGGTGGCCAGCGCCCCGCGGCGCAGGGGGTGGGCGATACCGATCCGCCAGGGGACGCCGAGGGACGCCTCGCCACGCAGCTGAAGGTCGCCGCCACCGTTCACACAGGTGTTGTGCGCGCCGCTCTCGTACAGCTGCTGCGAGGCGGCCTCGACCGCCCACCCCTTGACCAGCCCGGAGGGGTCGAGGACACCGCCCGGTGTAGCACTGAACCAGCCGCGGCTGACCCGGGTGACATCGCCGCACAGGTCGAGGACCTCACGGACCTCAGCCGGACAGGTGCCGAGCCCGGACTCGCCGCGGCCCAGTCGGCTGATGGCACTGTCCGGACGATAGGTGGAGAACACCGCGTCGACGTGGTGCAGCACGCGCACCGCATCGTCGAGGGCGCGGCGGATCGCAGGGGTGGGCCGGTCCCTGATGTCGAAGGAGAACACCGTGCCCATCACGTGCTCGACATGGCGCAGCCCGTGCGCGCGATCAGCCACCAGCCCGGTCCAATGCGCTCTGCAGGGACTCCATATAGCCCTGACTGGTGTAGCTGGCTCCGGAGACGGAGTCGATGTCCGCGCTCTGGGCACCCAGCGCCTCCTGGGTGAGCCGGGGCAGCGCGAACGCGGCGATCTCCTGGTCGCGGCCGTTCTCATCGGGCGCCCGGAGCACCCGCACGGCGGTGAGCTTCCCCTTGGCGAGGGTGGCGGCGACCTGCACCGGTCCGTACCGCGTGTCGACCGGATCACCGTTGAACGTGCCCGTCGCGGCGGCGGCACCGGGCGGGGCGCCGGTCGACGTGCGCGGGGAGACCGTGGTCGCCGGGCGCCTGCCCGCGTCGAGGAGACCGGGAGGCTGGTGCGGTTTCAGAGACAGCAGGGCCACGACCAGGGCACTGGTGCCGGTGGTGGCGAGAACGGCTCGGCGCACGGTGTTTCTCCTCGGGGCACTCATCAGAACGCGAACGACTCGTGGTGGATACGGCGGCGCGGCACTCCGGCGTCGCGCAGGGCGCGGATCGCCGCCTCGGTCATGCCGGGCGGGCCGCAGAGGTAGACGTCATGCGCGGCCAGGCCGGGGACCAGATGGCTGAGGGCCGGTGCGGTCAGCGGGGCATGCCCGTCGACGACGTAGTGGACCGTCGCGCGGCGGTGGGCGGCGATGGCGTCGAGTTCGGCGCGCAGCGCCAGGTCCTCGGCCCGTCGGGCGCGGTAGACGAGGGTCACCGGTCCGGGCAGCGTCTCGAACAGGGTCCGCAGCGGAGTGATGCCGACTCCGCCCGCCAGCAGAAGCACCTGGTGGGCGGTACGGCGGCGCGCGGTGAAGCCCCCGTACGGTCCCTCGGCCCAGACCCGGGTGCCGGGTGCGAGACGGGTCAGCGCGGCGCTGTGGGCGCCGTCGGCCTTGACGGTGATCCGCAGATGGCGGGGGTGGGCGGGCGCGGAGAGCGAGTACGGGTTGGCTGTCCACCACAGGCCCGGGGTGAGGAAGCGCCAGCGGAAGAACTGCCCCGGCTCGGCCCCCAGCTCGTCCAGGCGCTCGCCGGTGAGGTGTACGGAGACAACGCCGGGGGCTTCGGTGTGGACGGCGGTCACCGTCAGCCGGTGCCTCAGGCCGCGGCGTACCGGGACCGCGAACCGGTACCAGACGATCAGGGCGGCGGCGCCCAGGTAGAGGGCGTACCACGCCAGCTGCGCGGGTTGGTTGCCGACGAAGTCGGCGCCGTCGGAGAGCTGGTGTCCGAAGGCGAGGAAGATCGCCAGATAGGTGACGAAGTGGAGGTAGTGCCAAGTCTCGTAGCTCATCCTGCGGCGGGCGGCGCGGGCGGAGACGGCACCGGTGAGGAGGAGGAGCAGAAAGCCCGCGGTGCCCTTGAGGAGGTCCGGGTAGTGCAGGACCAGGACGGAGGTCTGGCTCACCACGTCCGTGTGGGCGCTGAGGGAGTACCCCCAGATGACGAGAAGGGTGTGGGCCAGGACCAGGGAGACGGTCCACCGGCCGCCGACGGCGTGCCGGCGCGCCAGCCGGTCGGTGCCGATGCTGTGGTCCAGCAGGGGGACGCGGGCCATCAGAACCATCAGGACGGCGCACGCGTACCCGGCCAGCAGCCCGGTGATGCGCCCGGCATTGGTCAGCCAGCCCGCCATGCCGACGACGGCTGACGTGTCGCTCCACCACAGGGCGAGGACGGCCGCGGCCCCCGCGTAGATGACGGCGGACACGAGGTGCGGGGCGACGCTGCGCGGCGGGCGGCGGTGGCGTGTTCCCTTGCTCGCGTACGGCGAGGCGGGGGCTGTGGTGGTCATGAGGCTCCCCTTGTAACGGACCACTGGGGCGGTCATCGGCGGCAAGCCTCGCAGCGCATCTTCTGCGTACCTTCTGAATGGGCGGCCCACGCCCCCGGTCCGCCGGGATTCCGGCAGGAACTCAGAGGCAACTCAGAGGGAACTCAGAGGTCCCCGGCGTCCCGCCGTCGTCCGTGCCGAGGGATGCTGGACAGATCATGGACAACCACCGCACACAGTCGCCCCTGCATCGCCCCGACGGGGGCCCTGTCCGGGTGCTGGTCGTCGACGACGAACCCGATCTGACCGAAGTGCTGGCCGGAGCACTGTCCGGCGAGGGCTGGCAGGTCCGTACCGCCGCGGACGGCGCCTCCGCCCTGGCCACAGCGCGCGAGTTCCGGCCGGACGCCGTCGTGCTGGACTGGATGCTGCCCGACCTGGACGGGCTGCGCGTGCTGCGGGAGCTGCGTCGTGAGGCCCGTGAGGTGTGTGTGCTGTTCCTGACCGCCCGCGATGCGGTGGAGGACCGTATCGCGGGCATCACGGCGGGCGGCGACGACTACGTGACCAAGCCGTTCAGCCTGGAGGAAGTCCTCGCCCGGCTGCGCGGGCTGCTGCGGCGGGCGGGGATGGCCGGTGCGCCGGGCCGGCACCGGCTGACGGTCGGCGAGCTCACCATGGACGAGGAGGCCAGGGAGGTCCGACGCGGCGGCGCCGTCGTCGAGCTGTCCCGCACCGAGTTCGAGCTGCTGCGGTTCCTGATGCGCAATCCGCGCCGCGTGCTGTCCAAGGAACAGATCCTCGACCGGGTCTGGGCGTACGATTTCGGCGGCCGCGCCCATGTCGTCGAGCTGTACATCAGCTATCTCCGCAAGAAGATCGACGCGGGCCGCGCTCCCATGATCCATACGGTGCGCGGAGTGGGGTACGTCCTGAAACCGGATCCGTCATGAGGCGGCCGCCGCCGCACACGCTGCGCGGGCAACTCACCGCCGGGCTCGTTCTGCTGCTCGCCGCCGCATGTCTCGCGGTCGGACTCACGACCGTTTTCGCCCTTGAGGGCTTCCTCGTGCGCCGTCTGGACCAGCAGCTGACCGCGTCCGCCGGAAGGTTCCCCGCGAGCCTGGAGCACGAAGCCGCGCTTGACGCCGACAACCGCCCCGACTCGCGAGGCCAGGCCGACTCCACCTTCGGCGCGAGGCTGGTGAACGGCCGGGTGACCCAGGCTGCCGCGGTCGATGAGCAGAACGTCCGCAAGGTTCCGCTGACCGCCGCCAACCAGCACACGCTCGCGGTCGTGCCCGACGACGGGGAGGGCCACAGCGTGCGGCTCTCTGCGCTCGGTGCCTACCGGGTCGCGGCCGTCACCGGCGACGACGGAGATGTGCTGATCACCGGGCTGCCGCTGCACCCTGTGGAAGAGACCCTGCACCGGCTCGAAGCGGTCGAGGGGGTCGTGTTCGGCGTGGCCCTCCTCGCCACCGGGGTCGCCGGAGCCCTATGGGTACGGGTCTCCCTGCGCCCCCTGCGACGCGTCACGAAGCAGGCGGTCGGCGTGGCCCGGCTGCCGCTGGCCGGCGGCGAGGTCGCCATGCCCGACCCGCTGCCCGTCACCGATCCTCGTACCGAGGTCGGGCAGGTCGGCACCGCGTTGAACCGCATGCTCGGACACATCGGGGACGCGCTCGCCCGGCGGCAGGCGAGCGAGGAACGGCTGCGGCACTTCGCCGCCGACGCCAGCCACGAGCTGCGCACCCCCGTCGCCAACATCCGTGGCCACGCCGAACTCGCCCTGCGCCACCACGGCCCCGTGCCCGCCGGGGTCCGGCACGCCCTGGAACGCATCCAGTCGGAGTCCGGGCGGATGAGCCACCTGGTCGACGATCTGCTGCTGCTCGCCCGCCTCGACGCGGGGCGCCCGCTCGACCACGAAGCGGTCGATCTGACGCTGCTCGTGCTCGACGCGACCGACGACGCGCGGGCCGCGAGCCCCGGCCACCGCTTGCTCCTCGACCTCCCCGAGGAGCCCGTGACCGTCACCGGCGACGCGCACCGGCTCCAGCAGGTGATCGGCAATCTCCTCGCCAACGCCCGGGTACACACCCCGGACGGTACGGAGGTGACGGTGCGGCTCCGTGCAGAGGCCGCCGAGGTACGTCTCACCGTCACGGACAACGGGCCGGGCATCCCCGACGCACTGCAGCCGGATATCTTCGGGCGCTTCGTCCGCACCGACCCCAGCCGCTCACGGTCCACCGGCAGCACCGGGCTCGGCCTGGCCATCGTCCGCGCGGTGGTGACCGCCCACGGCGGCACGGCCGATGTCGTGAGCCGGCCGGGACACACGGCGTTCCGGGTGACCCTCCCGCGCTGACCCAGGATCCACGCTCGCCCCCGCTGTCCCGGGTCGAAGCAGGCGTACGGCGCCACGGTCACCCCCTCCCTCGCGGCAGCCGTCTTGAACGCGTTCAAGAAAGCCCCTAGAGTCGGCGCGGAAAGCTACTTGAACGCGTTCAAGACGGGGGATGCGGCATGTCCGTACTGGTCGACACGATCGTGATGCTGGGCATGCTGGTCGTCGTACCCGCCGGTCTGCGCCTGACCGGCGCGCCCGAGCTCAACCGGATCCGCCGCCTGTGGCCGCTCTTCGCCGCACCCGGCGCCGTCTCCCTCTGGCTGCCACGCGGCGGCCCCGCGACAGCTCTCGCCGCCTGCTACGCACTCGGGCCGCACTCCTCGCCCTGCACGCGCCGCCCCGCCTGCTCCGTACGGTCAGGGCCACCGCGGCGCACCGTGCCGCACCCGCCGAGATCGCGCTGCTCACCGCCCTGGTCACGCCGTCGGTCGCGGCCCTCGCCCTGGTCGCCGAGCGCTCCGGGCACACTCTCTTCGGCTTCGGGCCCGGCATCCTCGCCCTGACCGTGCCGCACTTCCACTTCGCCGGATTCGCCGCCGCCCTGGTCTCCGGACTCGTCTGCCGGGTCACGGACAGTCCCGGGGGCCGGTTCGCCGCGCTGAGCGTGCCGCTCGGCACCCTGCTGGTCCTCGCCGGATACTTCATCGGGGACTGGGCGGAGCTGGCGGGGGCCGTCGTTCTGGCGTTCTCCCGTCCGGCCCGCTGGTACAGCAGGGTGGCGGGACCTCTCGTGCCGGTGTTCCAGCGGTGGTACGCACGCCGGCTCGGCACCACGCTGGGACGGATCGTGTCGGAGGGTTGAAGCGTTCAGCCGCTCCGCAGCGTCGATACTGGAAGTGATGGAATGGTTCATCGCAGATGGCTACTGGCTCAGCCGGCTGATCTTCCAGCGGGCTCTCGCCTGCATCTACCTGGTCGGGTTTCTCGCCGCCGCCCTCCAGTTCCGGGCGCTGATCGGCGAACGTGGCATGCTGCCCGTGCCCGAGTTCCTGCGGCGAACGGACTGGCGGCTCGCTCCCGGTCTCTTCCGGCTCCACTACTCCGACCGGTTCTTCGCGCTGGTCGCCTGGACCGGCTGCGCGCTCGCGGTCGCGCTGATCGCCGGGGTGGATTCGTACGTTCCGCTCTGGACTGCCATGCTGATGTGGTTGCTGCCCTGGGCGTTGTATCTGTCGATCGTCCAGGTCGGCCAGATCTGGTACAGCTTCGGGTGGGAGTCACTGCTCCTGGAGACGGGCTTCCTCGCCGTCTTTCTCGGCAACGCGGACACGGCTCCGCCGGTGCTGGTGCTGTGGCTGCTTCGCTGGGTGCTGTTCCGGGTCGAGTTCGGCGCCGGGCTGATCAAGATCCGGGGCGACGAGTGCTGGCGCAAGCTGACCTGCCTGTATTTCCACCACGAGACCCAGCCGATGCCGGGACCGCTGAGCTGGTTCTTCCACCGACTGCCCCCACCGGTCCACCGGGTGGAGGTGGCGGCCAACCATGTCACCCAACTCCTCGTCCCGATATTGCTCTTCACCCCGCAGCCGGTGGCGAGTGCGGCCGCGGCGCTGATGATCGTCACCCAGTTGTGGCTGGTCCTCTCCGGGAACTTCGCCTGGCTGAACTGGGTGACCATCGCTCTCGCCCTGTCCGCCGTCGACTGGTCGCTGGTCGCTGCGCAGCCCGCACAGTCGGCGCCGCCGCTCTGGTACGAGGTGCTGGTCATCGCCGTCACCGCGCTGGTGGTCGTCCTCAGCTACCGTCCGGCGCGCAATCTGATCTCCCGCCGCCAGGTGATGAACCGCTCGTTCGACCCGTTGCATCTCGTCAACACGTACGGCGCGTTCGGCAGCATCAGCCGGGTCCGGCTGGAGATCGCGGTCGAAGGCACCGATGAGACGGTGCTCCACCCCGACACCGTCTGGCAGGAGTACGGCTTCCGCGGCAAGCCGGGCGATCCGCGGAGGCTCCCGCGCCAGTTCGCTCCCTATCACCTGCGCCTGGACTGGCTGATGTGGTTCGCGGCGCTCTCTCCCGCGTACGCCCATCCCTGGTTCGGACCGTTCCTGGAACGGCTGCTGGAGAACGACCGGGACACGCTGCGGCTGCTGCGCCACAACCCGTTCCCCGGCACCCCGCCCACGCACATCCGGGCCAGGGTGTACCGCTACCGGTACACGACCTGGCGCGAGCTGCGTGCCACCGGGAACTGGTGGCGCCGCACCTATGTGCGGGAATTCATCAGACCGGTTGCCCTCGCCCCCGCCCGCATCAGCCCGGCCACGCCCCCTTGAGGGCCCGGCCCCAGGTTGAGGGCCCGGGCGCCCAGGGCTACCTGGATTCCGCCCGGTGCGGTGACCCGGCCGGGATGCGCCGGAGCCCCGGACCTCCGTTGTGTCGGAAGGCCGGGGCTCCCTGGCTGACGGGCGTCGCAAACGTCGGGCGGGCGCGCAGCCGGGCCCGTCGATCAGTCGATGCCGGGCAGGATGTGCGGCTCGGCGAGGTCGTCCTCGTAGCCGGCCAGCCGGATCGGCGCGGACCTGGCCCAGACTTCGAGGTTCTGGAGTTTCTCGGGCCGACGGGCCCGCTCTCCCTGTCGCTCTGCCGGTCGCTTCTCTTGCTTCGTCAGTTCTGGTGTCACCGCGCACTCCTTTGTGTCGCGAAACCCCGGGCGTCGCCGACACTCCGGCCTCATTACCGGACATCGACCACCCGTATGGGGCGGGGCAGGAACAGTTCGGTCGCGGTGGCGCCGGTATATGGGGCGGAACGGCGGCCTGGTTACAAGCCTGTCCCAGGACGGCCCGGGGAGTTTTGTGGATCCCCGGGTGGCGTCCGTTCACCCCAGCCTAACCAAATGAGCGCTTTCGCGCTCGATGGAACGTGTGCGCTCAGTCACTTTCGGACAACGGATCGATCTACCAACCGGCCGGCGCGAAGTCCTTCAGGAAGCAGCCGAACAGGTCCTCGCCCGCTTCGCCGCGCACGATCGGGTCGTAGACCCGGGCAGCGCCGTCGACCAGGTCGAGCGGGGCGTGGAAGCCCTCCTCGGCCAGCCGGATCTTGTCGGGGTGCGGGCGCTCGTCGGTGATCCAGCCCGTGTCGACGGCGGTCATCAGGATGCCGTCCTTCTCGAACATCTCCTGGGCGCTGGTGCGGGTGAGCATGTTCAGCGCCGCCTTGGCCATGTTGGTGTGCGGGTGGCCCGCGCCCTTGTAGCCGCGACTGAACACGCCCTCCATCGCGGAGACATTGACCACATAGGCGCGCTTGGCTGCCGTCGCGGCCATCGCGGGACGGAGCCGGCTGATCAGGATGAACGGCGCGGTGGAGTTGCAGAGCTGGACCTCGAGCAGCTCGATCGGCTCGACCTCTTCGACCGTCTGGATCCAGCTGTTCGTGTGATGCAGGTCCGGTACGAGACCGCCCGCGTCGATCGCGGTGCCCGCAGCGATCCGTTCCAGCGAGGCGGATCCGGTGACCAGGGCCAGTTCAGTGACGTCCTGCGCGCTCAGCCCCTCCTTGCGGGCGGCGGGCAGGGCGGCGACGCGGTCGACCGAGCCGCTGCCGAAGGTACCGATGACCTCGGCCGCGGGGAGTTCACCCGCGGGCAGCGGTGCGGACTCGGCGCCGAGCAGTTCGCTGTATGCCTGCGGGGAGCGGCGTACCGTCTGCGCGGCGTTGTTGATCAGGATGTCCAGCGGCCCCTCGGCGGCGACCGAGTCGGCGAGCGCGACGACCTGGGCGGGGTCGCGCAGGTCGATGCCGACGATCTTCAGCCGGTGGATCCACTCGTCACTGTCCGGCATCGCCTTGAAGCGGCGGATCGCGTCGTTGGGGAAGCGGGTGGTGATGGTGGTGTGCGCGCCGTCACGCAGCAGCCGCAGCGCGATGTACATGCCAATCTTGGCCCGGCCGCCGGTGAGCAGCGCCCGGCGTCCCGTCAGGTCGGTCCGCGCGTCGCGGCGGTCCCGGTTCTCCCTGGCGCACTGCTGGCAGAGCTGGTGGTAGAAGGCGTCCACCTCGACGTACCGGGACTTGCAGATGTAGCAGGAGCGGGGCCGCTGGAGTATCCCGGCGATCTCGGCACCGGCCGAGGAGGACGGCAGGACACCCTGGGTCTCGTCGTCGATGCGGTCGGCCGAGCCGGTGGCGGTGGCCTCGGTGACAGCCTTGTCGTGCGCGGTCTTGGCGGCCCGGCGGTCCTGACGACGGCGCTGCTTCACGGTCCGGTAGATACCGGCGGTGGCGCGGCGCACGGCGATGGCGTCCGGGTGGTCGACCTCGATGGTGTCGAGTTCGTCGAGCACGCTCAGGCAGACGGCCAGCCGCTCCGGGTCGATACCGGGACCGAACTCCTCGATACCGGGAGCGAACTCCGCGCTGTCCTCTGTCACCGTCATTGCCGTTCCTCTGTCCGTCATGCCGCCGGGATCTCTCGGCGGCCCCCGGCGCATTGCCGTAGCGGGCTCACGAGGACTGGTATCCACGGGGCTGAGGCCCGGCTGCGGGCTTGCGCGAAGCCGCCGCACTTCGGGCCGAACGCCCTGCTCAAGTCTGCCATGTCCGCCGCGCTGCTCCATCCGGGTGCGCAGGGTGGCGCAGCGGGCCGTTGGAGGGGACGCCATGAACCCGGGCGACGTCGGCAGTCTGACGACAGGACCCAGGACAGGATCACGCACACATGAGGACATCCTGCGCAGCTACGAACTGCATGCCAACGCCTATGTCACCAAGCCGGTCGACCTGGATCAGTTCATCGCGGCCGTGCGCCGGATCGACGAGTTCTTCGTGACGGTGGTACGACTGCCGGGCCGCTCCTGACCACCCTCGTCATTCCCAGGAGTGGGATCTCATGACACGGGTAGACGAACCGCGAAGAAAAGGTCACCGACCTCCCCTGCTGCGCCCTGGCTGGAGCTCATGAACCAAAACGCCCTCTCCCGGCCGGACGACCCGCATCCGGGTCACCGGCCCACTGAGGCACTGCATATCGCCGAAGTGTTCGGTGGTGAGCCGGGATGCATCGCACAGGCACGCGCACTGGCCGACCGCTTCCTGATCAGGCTCACCACGGAATGGCTGGCGGTGCTCGGCGAGCACACCCGTAACGATCTGATGCTGGCCGTGAGCGAGTTGGTCACCAACGCCGACCGCTACAGCCACGGCCCCTACCTGCTGGAGCTGGAGGGCACCGCGCAGCGGATCAGCGTCACGGTCTACGACAGCAGCACGGCGCTTCCCGTCTTCTTCTCCCCCGACCCGACCCGCCTCGGCGGTCACGGCATGGAGATCGTCGTCGCCCTGTGCGACCGCCTGACCGCCGAGCGGGTGCCGGTGGGCAAGCGGATCCGGGCCGAGTTCGAGCTCAGCAGCTGACCCGGTCGCAGCCCGGCCACGGTCCGGTGGACAGCCTTCAGGTCCTGTTCCGGGGAGAGCCCCTGACCTGGCCGGTGGCCAGGTCGGGGTGAGCAGGGACGCCTGGATGCCCTCGCCCATGCCGTTGGTCACGGCAACGGTCAGCTCGTCGGCGTCGGCAGACCAGTCGAAGTTGTCGCCGTGGCGCCGAGGGGGCGGGCGTCCGGGCTTCCGGCCGGGCCGGGCTCAGCCGAGAGCGGGCGGAGCGTCCTCGGGCGAGGTGCCCCAGGCGGAGGGAGCGCTGCCCACGGTGAACGAGAGCGAGCGGGCCGAGCGGATGTCATCGGTGGTGAGGCAGGTGCTCGACTGCGCCGCGCCGTCGAGCTCCGCCGACTGGATGTACCGGTCGGTGTCCGAGGCTCCGGGCGCACTCACCGTGAACGAGCCGCGTGCACCACATCGGTGGTCTTCCATGGCTGCCCGGAGGAGAGATAGGTGTACGGAGCGATGAGGTCGGGCTCGTTCTGCGGGTTGTACGTGTCGGCGTTGTAGTACGCGTACGGGGCCGTTGACCCAGACCTCGCGGGCGGTCTCAGTCGGCGCGCGGTGTTTCGATCACCGGGGGGCGGAGTCCGCAGAGGGTCCCGGTTTGCGGTCGAGGACGCAGTCCCCGCAGAGGCCCCCACCCGGGCACCGGTAGTAGAGGCAGCAGCTGTGTCTGCGGAACGCGGGGGTGTGCGGGGAGCCGGTGGTGCGCAGATCCGGGTGGTCGAAGAGTTCGGCGACCAGGGCCCGGGCCCGTTGTGCGACGTCCGGGCGGTGGTGGGTCCGTGCCCAGGCGATCAGTTCGCGGAGCGCTCCGGCCAGGGCCGATCCCGCGTTACCCCAGAGCAGCCGCGGAGCGAGGTGTCCGTTCCGGCGCATCGCCTCCGCCAGGGGTGCGAGATGGCCGAACTGGACGACCTCGCGGATCCGGTCCGCGGTGCCGGGCAGCGTGGCGACCGGCTCGTGCCACAGGTCGTCGGGGGCGGGGCGCTGCGGGTCCCAGTGGAGCCTGCCGGGGGACAGATCGGGGAAGCGGCCCCCGATGGCCGCCGGCCCCAGGGCGGTCGACCAGAGACGGGCGGCCAGACCCAGGTGCGCGACGGACGCGGCCACTCTGCGCTCCGGGGTACGGAGCACGGCGGCGACCGCGTCGATACGAGCTGTGAGCGATGCCGTCTCCCCCGCGTACAGCCGGGCCAGCGGGCGGTGTGCGCCACCGGGCACCGGTGTGCCGCGCAGGGCGAAGAAGCCGCCCACCGAGGCCGCGTCCGCCTGCTCCGTGCGCTGTTCCTGCGCGGCTTCCATCGATCACTCCTGGTGACATCGCGGGCATCCCGGGTACCGCGGCTCGCCGTTCACCGTATCGCTGCGGGATGATCGTCCTGAGGCCCGTCGGGAGGAGGACTACCGTCGGGAGGAGGACACGCGGACCACTGCCGTACTACCAAAGCAGTACGTCGGATCGCAGTCTCAAGGACGACGACTCGGCGGCTTTGAAGGGCCATCGTGGTGCACATGAGTTTCCTCGCACTGTCGGTGCTGCTGTCACTGGTCTCCGCGGTCGCGTACGCGGCCGGGGCAATCGTCCAGGAGCGCGTCGCCACGGCCGGAGACGGCCGCTCGCTCACCCCTCTGCGCAACCGCGTGTGGTGGGTGGCGGTGGCGTTGAACGGTGTGGGTGCGGTGCTGCACGTGCTGGCACTGGCGTACGGCCCGCTCAGCCTGGTGCAGCCGCTCGGTGCGCTGACGATCGTCTTCGCCCTGCCGATGGCTGCCCTCTTCGTACGCCGCCGGGCCGGGGGGACTGCCTGGCGCGGCGCGATCATGGCGACGGCCGGTCTGGCGGGTCTGCTCGCGCTCACCGGCAGCGGCGAGTCGCACACGCTGGACGGGCCGGAGCAGTTCATGCTCTCGACCGTGACGTTCGGTGCGGTGGCGCTGCTCCTCGTGGTCTCGAAGGGCATGCAGAAGCCGGTGGTACGGAGCGTGGTGCTGGCCGGGGCGGCGGGTGTCGCGTTCGGTATCGCCTCCGTGTTCACGAAGACGGTGGCGATGGAGTGGACGTCGGGTGCCGTGGGCGCGGGACTGCCCTCGCTCCTGGTGATCGCGGCGCTGGCAGGGGCCGGACTGTTGCTGTCCCAGGCCGCGTACCGGGGCGCCGGCCTCACCGCTCCGCTCGCGACGGTGACCGTCGTGAACCCGGTGATCGCGGCGGCGGTCGGCATCACGCTGTTCGGCGAGGAGTTCCGGCACGGTACGGCGGGCACGGTGCTGGCGCTCGCGTGCGGCGTGGTGGCCGCGGGCGGGCTGATCATGCTGACGACGGAGCGGATGAGCGCGGAGCAGCGCGAGAACCAGCGGGTCCAGGGTATCGGCGCGGATGTGTCGGAGGTGGATGCCGGGGTTGCCGCGGAGGACATGGAAGGTGCCACGAAGGGCGCGGAGAGTGCCGCTGTGTCCGCTGCTGCGGTGAAGTCCGCCGGTGCGGTGAAGTCCGCCGGTGCGGTGGAGTCCGCGGGGGCACCGGCCGGGCATCAGCCGCAGGCGAAGCCTGCCCGGGGCGCGCCCGCCGTGTCCGGCTCGGCCGCTGCCGACTCGATTCCATCGGTGCTCCCGCCGCCGGTGACGGTGCCGGTGACGCTGGGGAGTCGTCGGGCGGGGCGGGTGGGGTTCGGCCCCGCGCCGCGGCCGCGTACCGGTTCGGGACGACGTGCCCTGTCGGCCGCCGAGCCCGATGACTCCGCGCAGCCGCCCGGCAGCGTTCAGACGCTGACGCCGCCCGCCCTGAGGTAGGTCACGGGGTCGATGTCGGAGCCGTAGCCGGGGCCGGTACGCATCTCGAAGTGCAGATGCGGTCCGGTGACGTTGCCCGTGGAGCCCGAGCGGGCGATGCGCTGACCGCCGCTGATGTGCTGGCCCTCGCGCACATGGAGCGCGGACAGGTGCGCGTACTGGCTGTACTTGCCGTCGCTGTGCCGGATGACGATCTGGTAGCCGTACGCTCCCGCCCAGCCCGCCGACACGACCGTGCCGGAGGCCACCGCCTTGACCGAGGTGCCGGTGGGGACGGGGAAGTCGATGCCCGTGTGATAGCCACTGGCCCAGGAACCGGCCTGGTGGTAGGAGGTGCCGATGCGGGTCGCCGCCACCGGGGCGGTGAGCCCGGAGTGCTTCTCGGCCCGCTCGGTCTTCCTGGGCCGAGGCTTTGCCGTCTGGTGCGGCTTCGACTCTGTCGTGTGGTGCGGTTTCACCGCCTGGTGCTGCGGTTCCGCCTGCCGACGCGGCTTCGTCTTCTGCTGCGGTCCCGTGGACGCGCCCGGCTTGAGGCCGGTCTTCGAAGTGGGCTTCGGAGTCCGGGCCGCGTCCAGGGTGAGCCGCTGGCCGGGGAAGATCAGGTCCGGGTCGTCGCCGACCACCTTGCGGTTGGCCGCGTAGAGATGCCGCCAGCCGCCCTTCACGTGCTCGGTCGACGAGATCGCGGAGAGCGAGTCGCCGCGCGCAACGGTGTACGACTCGCGCTTGCCGGGCACCGTGGTCGGCGTGACGGGCGCGGGTGCCTTAGGTGCCTTATCGGCCTTCGGTTTCGCCTTCTTCGGGGTGGGAGTCCCCTTCGAGGAGGTGTCGACGGGACCACCGGTCCGCTCCGCCTGCGGCTTGACGTCGGGGGCGTCGCCGCCCCGTGTCAGGCCCGCCCGGGTGGAGCAGGTCGGCCAGGCACCGGGGCCCTGCGCCTCCAGTACCTTCTCCGCAATGGCTATCTGCTGTTCCCTGGTGGCCAGATCGGCACGCGGCGCGTAGGCGGTGCCACCGTAGGCCGCCCAGCTCGACCGGGTGAACTGCAGCCCGCCGAAGTATCCATTGCCCGAGTTGATGTGCCAGTTGTTGGTGGACTCACAGGCGGCGACCTTCTCCCAGACATCCGTCGACGCGGCGCCCGCCGAAGCTGCGCTGATGAGCGGGAGCGCAATGCCCGCACCGCCTGCCGTGACCGTCAGCGAGGCACGGTTGATGCGGCTGGGCTGGTATTTGCGGTGCCGTCCGTTCGCGGCCATGACTTGGCTCCCCCACTGGCTGTAGGACACGTCGCAAGCGGCCAACTTATGGGCATACAAAGGGTGATGACAAGAGTTCAGCCGAGAACCCACCTGTCACGCACGAAACGGGTGCACCTCGGATCGCAGTTCATCGCCAGGGGCGATGCCTGCAGAAGACGCTGGATCCCAGGAAGCGGGAAAGCGCCCTCTGATGGGGATGCCGGCAGAGCGGTGGCACTGCCCTGGGGCCGTGGACGACGGCACCGGCATCGCCCGGGCGCGAATGCCGTCCGCGATGCGCGTACCGCCCGGTGCTTGCGCCTCACCCGGTCCGCACGACACCTCCCCGACCGCCCTCTCGTGGCCGAAGGGGATCTGGCCCGTCAGCATCAGAGCTGCCGTGCCGGACAGCGACAGACTGCTGTTCACCGTGATGGCGGGCAGGATCACGACGACCGCGCCCGGGTGCCGCCGCGACAGAACCAGAGCGGTGCTGTGGGCCACCGCGTCCAGCGGCGGGGGACGGGCGAGGCCTGTCCCCCGGAAGAGCCCTGTTCCACCGGCCCGGTCGGCCGGCTCCTCACCCGACCGTACGGGCGTTCCACTGCGGCGTGAACGGAGCGCGGCGGGGTGAACAGGCCGTGCCCGCTTCCCGTATCCATACTGGTCATCCCGGCATCCTCGACAGATTGCAGGAGCACACAGATGAGCGGCACTGCGCAGATCGGCGTCACTGGACTCGCGGTGATGGGCGGCAATCTCGCCCGGAACTTCGCCCGCAACGGCTTCACGGTCGCGGTGCACAATCGTACGACCGCAAAGACCGATGCCCTGGTCAAGGAGTTCGGCGACGAGGGCACCTTCGTCGCCGCGCGCACACCCGAGGAGTTCGTGGCGGCGCTGGAGCGGCCGCGTCGGCTGGTCATCATGGTGAAGGCGGGCGATCCGACCGACGCCGTGATCCAGGAGTTCGCCCCGCTGCTCGAGGAGGGCGACGTCATCATCGACGGCGGCAATGCCCACTTCGAGGACACCCGCCGCCGCGAGAAGGAGCTGCGGGAGCGCGGGATCCACTTCGTCGGTGTCGGTATCTCGGGCGGCGAGGAGGGGGCGCTGAACGGGCCGAGTATCATGCCGGGCGGCTCCACCCAGTCGTACGAATCCCTGGGGCCGCTGCTGGAGAGGATCGCCGCAAAGGCGAAGGACGGCACCCCGTGCACCACGCACATCGGCCCCGACGGCGCCGGGCATTTCGTGAAGATGGTCCACAACGGCATCGAGTACGCGGACATGCAGCTGATCGCGGAGGCGTACGACCTGCTGCGCCGGGTGGCCGGCTACTCCCCCGCGCAGATCGCCGAGACATTCCGCAGCTGGAACACCGGCCGCCTCGACTCGTATCTGATCGAGATCACCGCCGAGGTCCTCGCCCATACGGACGAGGCGACGGGCAAGCCCTTCGTCGACATCGTGCAGGACCGCGCCGAGCAGAAGGGGACGGGCCGCTGGACGGTGCAGATCGCGCTGGATCTGGGGGTGCCGGTCTCCGGTATCGCGGAGGCGGTGTTCGCCCGTTCCCTGTCGGGCCACGCGGATCTCCGGGAGGCCGCACGGGAGTTGCCGGGGCCGTCGGCCGTCCCCCTCGCCGGGGCAGGGGCGGCAGCCTTCGCCGACCAGGTCGAACAGGCGCTGTACGCCTCCAAGATCGTCTCCTACACGCAGGGGTTCCACCAGATCCGGGCGGGCAGCGAGGCGTACGACTGGAACATCGATCTCGGTGGGGTGGCGGCGATCTGGCGGGCCGGATGCATCATCCGGGCCGCTTTCCTGGACCGGATCCGCGCGGCGTACGACGCGCGTCCCGGGCTGGTGAGTCTCCTCTCCGACCAGCAGTTCGCTGCCGAGATCGGTGCGGCGCAGGACGACTGGCGGACGGTGGTCGCCGAGGCGGTACGCCAAGGGGTGCCGACCCCCGGGTTCGCCGCCTCGCTCTCGTACTACGACGGGGTGCGCGCCGACCGGCTGCCCGCGGCGCTCACACAGGGGCAGCGGGACTTCTTCGGAGCGCACACCTATCGGCGTACCGACCGTGACGGCTCGTTCCACACGCTCTGGGGCGGCGACCGGTCGGAGGTCTCCACCGGCTGACGGGGGCGGTCGGTCGCCCGGTCGGGGCACCCCGGGTGCGGCGGGGCCGTACGTATGCGTAAGTAGCATCGAGTACCGTCGGCGTCCCACACCACCGGGATGCCCCAGCCTAGTGCCGTGACCGGCAATGTTTGCCCCGTAAGGAGTGTCGTCCGGTGCGTGCGATCGCAAGGCGGCCGGAAGTCCTTGTAGCGGAGCTACCAGGACTTTTGGCCAACGCGGCGAGCGTGCGTGCTGGGCGGCGCGACGGGGCAAAGCTTGCCGGGAGGGGCACTAGCTGTCGCCACCACCCACTCGGAGTCGCCGCATGCCCGACGCCGTCCCGGACCCGGCCGCCGCCCAGCCCGTCGTCGCGCCGCTGACCACCGCCGCCCTGATCCTGGTCACCACGATCGAACCCGGTGGTGAGAGCGCCGTACGCGAGGTGCTGCCGGACCTTGCGGCGTTCGCCCGTTCCATCGACTTCCGGGTGCCGAACGCCGGACTGGCCTGTGTGACCGGGTTCGGCTCGGACGCCTGGGACCGGCTGTTCGCGGGGCCCCGGCCGGCCTCGCTCCATTCGTTCCGGGAGCTGCACGGCGCGCGCCACCACGCCCCCGCCACCCCGGGCGATCTGCTGTTCCACATACGGGGCGAGCAGATGGACGTGTGTTACGAGTGGGCCACCCGACTGCTCGACCGGCTCGGCGGGGCGGTGACGGTTGTCGACGAGACGCAGGGGTTCCGGTACTTCGACCACCGGGACCTGCTCGGTTTCGTCGACGGGACGGAGAACCCGATCGGCGCCGATGCGCGGACGGCGGCGCTCGTGGGCTCCGCAGCCGACCCCGCCTTCGCAGGCGGCAGCTACGTCATCGTGCAGAAGTATCTCCACGACCTGGCGTCCTGGAACACGCTGAGCACCCAGGAGCAGGAGCGTGTCATCGGCCGCACCAAGCTGGACGACGTCGAGCTGCCCGACGCCGTCAAACCCCATAACTCCCATGTCGCGTTGAACACCCTCACCGCGCCGGACGGCACCGCGCGCGAGATCCTGCGTGCCAACATGCCGTTCGGCAGTTTCGAACAGGGCGAGTTCGGCACGTACTTCATCGGTTATGCCGCCGATCCGGACGTGACCGAACAGATGCTCCGCAATATGTTCCTCGGAAATCCGCCGGGCACGTACGACCGCATTCTCGACTTCTCGACCGCCGTCACCGGCACCCTCTTCTACGCCCCCAGCGCCGACTTCTTCGACGCCCCGCCGCCGTCTCCCGTCCTGTCCGGGACCGAATCCCTGTCGCAGCCGGCGTCCGCGCCGGTCGCTCAGACCGCGGTTCCGGCGGATGCGCGGGACGGTTCGCTGCATATCGGCAGCCTGCAAGAAAGCGCCCAGTGATGAACAACCTCCACCGCGAACTCGCCCCCGTCACGGAAGCCGCCTGGGACCAGATCGAGGAGGAGGCCCGGCGCACCTTCAGCCGTCATCTGGCGGGCCGTCGCGTCGTCGATGTGACGGATCCGGAGGGACCGTCGTTCTCGGCGGTCGGTGACGGGCATCTGCGGGACATCGACCCGCCGACGCCGGATGTCATCGCCCGGGCCCGTACCTCGGTGCCGGTGATCGAGTGGCGGGTGCCGTTCACGGTGACGCGGGCGGCCGTGGACGACGTCGAGCGCGGCTCCGACGACAGTGACTGGCAGCCCGTCAAGGACGCCGCCCGGACCTGTGCGTTCGCCGAGGACATGGCCGTCATCGACGGGTACGCGGCGGCCGGGATCACCGGCCTGCGCGACGGTTCCTCGCACACTCCGCTGCCGCTGCCCGCCGATGCGCGCGACTATCCGGCCACGGTGAGCCAGGCGCTGACCCAGCTGCGGCTGGCCGGTGTGGACGGGCCGTACCGGCTGCTGCTCGGCGCCGACGCGTTCACCGAGGCGACCGAGACGTCCGACCACGGCTATCCGGTGGCCACGCATCTCGCCCGGCTGCTGGACGACCAGATCCTCTGGGCGCCCGCCGTCGCG
Organism: Streptomyces sp. NPDC005151; assembly: GCF_053599875.1. Classification (NCBI taxonomy): domain Bacteria; kingdom Bacillati; phylum Actinomycetota; class Actinomycetes; order Kitasatosporales; family Streptomycetaceae; genus Streptomyces; species Streptomyces sp. NPDC005151. The sequence continues at coordinate 29,712 of NZ_JBSFYR010000066.1, forward strand.
GGCGGTGTGCTGCTGTCCACCCGCGGCGGCGACTTCGAACTGCGCCTGGGCGAGGATCTGTCCATCGGCTATCGGGACCACGACTCGACGCACATCCGGCTCTACTTCCACCAGTCGTTCACGTTCCGGATGCTGACGCCGGAAGCCGTGGTCCCGATCATCGCCTGACGGCCGGGGCCGGGCCCCCGGGCTGCCTACCGGTGCCCGGCCGCCTTGACGGTCCAGGTGAGCGTGTCGGTGGCCAAGGCGCGGACCGCGGGGTCGCGGATGGCGTCCGTACGGTCCACGGCCTCGGCGGTCACCCGGTGGCCGCGGCCGTCCGCGCGCACGCCGAGCGAGGCCGGGGTGACGGCGGTGCGGCCACGGGCGGAGACCTTCTCGACACCGTCGACGTACCAGCGCAGATCCGTCCGCGCGAGACCAGCCGCAGCGCCGGACCCGTGTCCGTCGCCACCGGCGCTTCCCAGGCCGGCGAGGGTGACCCGGATCCGCTTGCCGTGCGTGATCGCGGCGCCCGTGTCGAGGGTGCTGCTCAGTGCGTTGCCTGCGCGGTAGAACCCGGCGATCATCGCCTCGCGTCCCGGCAGGTTGACTCGACGCGATGGCTGCCCTTGCCGTCGCCCCCGGTCGGGGCGGCCGCCGCGGGGGCGGCAGCGGCAGCGGTCGCTGCCAGCAGGCCGACGACGGCAAGGGCCGCCACCGATCCGGTGGTTCGGCGCGTGGCCGGGCGTATGCGCATGTACAACTCCTTGAGGGGCTCCGACTTCGAGCGGACGCGCAACGACGCGACCAGCTACTAATCAGAAAATTAAATCGACTTATCTCGACGCTTAACCTAGAGGTGGGAGAAGCGCGGAACAAGACCCGGAAGCCGAGTGACCGGTGATCGAATCCAGGTAATCGCCCCTCATGGAGCCCGGATCGGGCGCCTCTCGCCGACCGGACACCGGGCGTACTCCTGCCATCGGCCGGTCGCTCGTATGCTCGGTTCCCATGACGAGGCGCAACGTGCCCGAGCCGGACCGGGAGCAGCAGTCCGGGGTTCCGCTCCGTGAGATCCTGGCGTTCGACGACAGCGGCACGCTCCGTCTGTTGCTCGCGCCCGCCGACCACGACGTCGGCGTCCGCGGCGTGGCCGTCGGTGACGAAGGACAGGCACAGTCACTCGACCAACGCATCGTGCTGGCCGTCGGCCCGCCGGCCGCCTCCGCCGATGCGACGGGCCCGGTCCGCGAAGCCGCCCGGCGCGGTGCCTGCGCCGTAGTGCTCCGCGACACCGAGGGCGTGCCCGCAGCGCCCGAAGTACTGGCCGCCGCCGAGGAGTCGGGCATCGCCCTGCTCGCCCGTGCGGCCTGGGCCGAATGGACCGACACCGTGACTCTGCTGCGCTCCGCGCTCTCCTACGCCGAGGCGGTGCGCACCGAGGAGGCGGCCACCCCGGCGGACACCTCGACAGGCGGGCTGGCAGCCCTCGCCTCGGCCATCGCCGAGAACACCGGGGGCTCCATCACCATCGAGGACACCCGCTTCCGGGTGCTGGCCCACTCCGCCACCCGCCCCGAGGCCGACGGGGTCCGCCGGTCCACGATTCTCGGCGGCAGGGTTCCCGAGTGGCGCGTCGCCGAGCTCCGGCGCAGCGGAATCCTCCGTGCCCTGTGGACCTCCCGGGACGTCATCCACCGGGCCGCCGAAGGCGACAGCCCCGAGCGCCTGATCATCGCGGTCCGCAGCGGCTCCGAAGTCCTCGGCTCCATCTGGGCGGCCGCGGACGGGCGCGCTCTCTCCGCGCAGGCGGCGGATGCGCTGCGGCGCGGAGCGGAGGTCGCCGCCCCTCACCTCGTGCAGCACCGGCTGCGCGAGAGCGGGGCCGTGCGCCGGAGGAACCATGCGCTGCGCGGTCTGCTGTACGGGCGTGGGGACCGGCGCACCCACGCCTGGTCGCTGGGGCTGCCACCGGACGCGCCGTGCGCGGTCCTGGTGGCCGAACGCGACGGCGCGGCAGGGCCGTCGGCCGACCGCGTCCTCGATGTACTCGCCCTGCACGCATCCTCGTACCGCCCCTCGGCACGCGTGCTGCGCGACGGGGACCGGCTGCTGGTGCTGCTGCCCGTCGAGCGCAGCCGGGACCGGGAAGTGCTCGGCCTTGCACGTGAGTTGGACGCACTCGCCGTGTCGATGCACGGCTCCGCGCCGGTCCGGGTCGGTGCGGGTCCCGTCGTGCCCACCGCCCTGCGGGCCGCCGCCTCCTGCGAGGAGGCGACGCTGGTCGTACGGGTGCTGCGCAATCGCGCCGCGCGCGGCGGGGAGCCTGAGCCCCTGCGGTACGCCGGGGCGGCCGAGGTCGGTCCCTCCCTGGACGTCCTGCGGGTCCTGGACGCCGTACGGCCGGTCTGGGAAGCGGGCAGCGGACCGGTGCACGACCTCGTACGGTCCGACCTGGCAACCGGGGGCGAGCTGGTCCGCTCACTCGCCGCCTACTTCGACGCGTCGGGCGACGTCGGCCGGGCCGCCCGGCAGCTCGTCCTGCACCCCAACACGCTGCGGTACCGGCTGCGCCGCGCCCGGGAGCGGTACGGCGTCGATCTCGACGACCCCGACACCCGGCTGCTCATCACCCTCGCCGTCCGGCTGAGCGGCTAGATTTGTCCCTGATTCGTACGGTCGTTGGCCCTGCGGCCAAGGTCCGGCACCGATCCTGTTCTGCTCGACAGAGACTTGCGGGGCCCCCATCACCGACTCTCGCCGTATGCCTCTCACCACACCCGCTCCGGGCCCTTCGTCCTCCGCGCGTGTCGCCGCCGCGCTCCGCCACGCCGTCGGCACCGGGCTGCTCGGCGAGGGCCGGCCCGTCGCCGGTTTCATCGACACCGACGGGGTGCGCGACTCGGTAGCCGCCCTCCATGGCGCGTTCGCCGACACGCCCGCCACCGTGCTGCACACCTTTGCCGCCAAGGCCGCGTCCCTCGTCCCCGTGCTGAGGCTGCTCGCCGACTGCGGCATGGGATGCGAGGTCGCCAGCCCCGGCGAGCTGAGGCTCGCCCTCGACGCCGGATTCGCACCCTCGGCGATCGTCCTCGACTCCCCCGCCAAGACGCGCGACGAGATCCGTCAGGCGCTCGCGCTCGGTGTGGCACTCAATGCCGACGGCCTCGACGAGGTGCGGCGCATCGCCTCGCTGCGGCCCCGGAGCTCGGTCTCCGTCATCGGACTGCGCATCAACCCGCAGGTGGGCGGAGGCTCCATCAGCGCGATGAGTACCGCGACACCGACCTCCAAGTTCGGCGTGGCGCTGCACGACCCCGGCGCGCGCGAGAGTGTCGTCCGGGCGTTCGCCGAACACTCCTGGCTGACCCGGCTGCATGCCCATGTCGGCTCCCAGGGCTGTTCGCTGGAGCTGATCGCGACCGGGGTCGCGGAGACGTACCGGCTCGCCGAGGAGATCAACGAGACCCTCGGTGCCCGGCAGATCACCAGCATCGACCTCGGCGGCGGACTGCCCGTCAACTTCGAGGACGACTCCGTACGGCCCACCTTTTCCGCTTATGTGGCGGCGCTGCGCGGAGCGGCGCCGGGGCTCTTCGACGGCCGGTACGGGCTGGTCACGGAGTTCGGCCGGTCGCTGCTCGCGAAGAACGGCTTCATCGGGGCGCTGGTGGAGTACACGAAGGACGCGGGCTCCCGTCGTATCGCGCTCACCCACGCCGGCGCGCAGATCGCCACCCGTACCGTCTTCATGCCCGAGTCCTGGCCGCTGCGGGTCGGGGCGTTCGATGCCGAGGGGCGCCCCAAGGACGGTCCGCCGCTGGTCCAGGACATCGCGGGACCGTGCTGTTTCGCCGGGGACGTCGTGGCGCACGCCCGGGAACTGCCGGAGCTGCGGGAGGGCGACTTCGTGGTGCTGTACGACACCGGCGCGTACTACTTCTCGACCCCCTGGTCGTACAACAGTCTGCCGAGGCCTGCCGTATACGGGTTCAGCACGGTCGGCGCCGGGAGCGACAGCTCGGGCGAGGAGGCCGTTCGATTCGCGCCGGTGCGTGACGCCCAGTCGCTGGAGTCGATCGCCGAGGAGAGCGGGGCAGGACACGCCGACTCCCTCCTCGGAATCGGCCCCCAGCACACGGGGTAGCCGTCCGGCCCTGACTCGTCATCCGGCGGGGTGGGGTGTGGGCTCCGGTTCCGGCACCGGTTCGGGGTTGGGCGACGGCGGCTGGGGAATCGGGTCCGGCGAAGGACCGGGCGGCACCGGACCGGGTACGGGCGGGGCAGGTGTCGGCCCCGGCAGCGGCGAGGGCGGTCCGGGCGGAGGTCCGGGCGTCGGCGCGGGCGGCACGGGGTCGGGATACGGGTTGGTCATCTCGGGCTCCAAAAGTGCGGGCGGATCTCCTGTCCACCGTCTCCCGGAGCAGCTGCCCGCGCCTGCCGGGAGCATACGTACGGGTTCCGTGCCACCGGACGAGAACCCGTACGGCGCTCAGCGCGCTGCCGCGGCCGCGGCAGCAAGCCCGGGCCGGGGACTGGGGAGGACCGGAATCCGCGTGACCGTCCGGGTGACGGCATCGGCCATGGACGCCTGGGCCAGCACGATCACATCGGCGTCCGTCACCCGGTCGGCGGCAGCGGCCACCAGCTCCAGATAGCCGTCGCGGTCGCCGGCTTCGAACCGCGCCCATGCCCCCTCGACCAGGACCGTACGGATGTCAGCGGCCCGATCACCCGCCTCCTCGGCCAGCAGGGCCAGGGTCGGTGCCAGGGTGTCCGCAAGCGCGGCGAGGACCACGACGCGGCCGCGGCCGACGGCGTCTGCCGCCATCGGCCGGTCGACCCGCAGGACGCCGACGGCCTACGCATTACAAGTTGTCCGATCTTGTTCCGCGGCGGTCCGTGTACGTCTGTCACCCGCGTCGTAGCCCTGGTCAGCGGCCCTGCGGCACTTTGGCGTACGCTCATGGACTGTCGTGGAATCGGCGGCAATCGAGACCACATGTGAGACCACGGCGGCAACGACCTGGGCGCACGCGGACGGTCGAACGGCGTTCTTGCCTGGGCAGAAGATACGCGTGTGCGAGGCGTGAGCCGTAGTGACAGACTCCCCCCTCTGACCTGGTGCTCCGTACCGGGTCTGCACAGCATAGGGGTGGGACATTGGCAGGATTCAGACGCTCCACGGCGGCCGCCGCGATCGCGGCGACGCTGCTCCTCGCGGGCTGCGCGGGCGCCGCTGGCCCCGGAACCCCGGCAGCATCTGCGACGGCGTCTCCTACGCCGACCGCGAAGGCGACACCCGTCAGAGAGAAGACCCTGGGCCAGGTACTGGGCGATCTCCGCCACACCGCCAAGGACCTCGGGGACTACCGGGTACGGCCCCTGAGTCAGCCGGGCCAGCAGGCCGCCAAGGTTCCGCCCTGCCAGGCAGCCGGCGTGATCCTGACACGCGAGGTCCCCGGCCGTGACGAACTCGCCCTCTTCACCAGCCGCCTGCAAAGCCGGGGATGGAAACTCGACACCACCGGCGAGATGGATTTTCTGTCATCCGGTAAGTGGGACGTCATGCTCTTCGCCGGACCGGTGCCGAAGAAGTTCGCAGACCAAACAGGCCCGAACAAGGGCGCCTTCGGTGTCCACGTCATGGGAGTGTGCAAGAAGTCCTCCTAGGCCCAAGGCTTCCGTCCGAGTGCAACCCGAGTTCGAAGCAACCTCCCGGGCGGAAGCGGCCGACGTAGTATGGAGAAGGGTTCGTCTCCGGTGCAGTGGTCCGTACTCCCTGATCCGAAGCCAGACTGCACACACTTCTTGAACACACCGGCAGCCGGATGACGGCGTTCCATCATCCGGCTGTCCTGCTGCTCGGGAACCGATCGGTTCTTGTACAGCAAGGAAGTGGCCACTCCGGACGCGCGATTGCCGGGTCAAGGGTCAAGAGAAGGCGGCAACCGGACTCGCGGCGGCGGTGAGCGAGCACACGGTGAAACTGTCCGTCTTCGCCGACGCGGGCCTCCCCGACAACACCTCGCTCGCGGCCGCCGGCTCGGAGCCGGTGCTGCTCGCCCGGTTGGGGCGCTCGCAGGAGCGCCCCAACGATTCCCGCTCTACGCGATGAGCTGGTGCAGCCCCAGAACTGTCGCGCCGGCAGCCCCGAGAGCGACCAGCAGGCCGCCGAGAGGGAAGACGGCCGCACCGGCTACGAAGCCTGCGATGAGGATGATCGCCCACCGCTGGGGCAGAGGCTCGGGCCGGTTCTCGTTTGTGCTGGTTTCCACTAGTCTCCTAAGTGAGATCTGAACTGAGACGGCCCCGGGTCGCACCCCGGGGCCGTTCGCATGAGCTGCGAACAGCGAGCCGCCCGGCTGACCTGCTTCGCCACCAACACCAAGGACGCCCCGATCGCCGACCTGGAGTTGCGGCATCGCCGCCGGGCGCGGGCCGAGGACCGGATCCGCAATGCCCGCGACACCGGCCTGCGCAACCTGCCGCTGCACGGCAGCAGCCAGAACCAGCTCGGCTGGAGATCGTCTCGCTCGCGCTGGACCCGCTGGCCTGGATACCCATGCTCGCGCTCACGGGCGATGCCCGCCGGTGGGAACCCAAGAAGCTCCGCCTCAGGCTGTTCTCCGCCGCCGCACTCCTGATCTCCACCGGCCGACGGCGCTGGCTCCGCTTCAACCACATCTGGCCCTGGAGCGACGTAATCACAGCTCCAAACTTTCCCGCACCCCGGCTGACCAGCGGACTCACCCGCCCCGACGACCTGATCAACCTGCCGGAGAGTGGAACCCGGCGCCCACCCGACGCGACAGCTGGGACCTCACCATGACCGCAATCGGCCCAGCAACCCGAAACGAGCCGCCGGAGGATCCGACGACCCGTCACGAATGATCGAGGCTCAACCCCCTTTCACATCACACCGACCTACGGGAACCCCGCGGCCGCGTCTTCCGTCAAGCAGGACGCCATAGAAGATATGTTCGGGACTTGAGGTTCTCAGGTGGACAAGAAAATCGCGGGACTGGCGCTCACCGGCATCCTGCTCATATCGGGCTGTTCGGCGGGCTTCCAGGCGGCAGAGCCTGCCGCTTCGAGCTCCGTTCGCGCGCCGGCGGCGTCCCCCCGGGCGGAAGACACAGCGCCCGTCGCAGGCACCGCGCACGACGCCGCGGCCTTCCGCACCTGGGGCCTCAAGCCTCTCGCCGCGCCGCCCGCCCCGCCGAAGGTCAAGCCGGTAAAACGCCGGGCGGGCGAACCGGTGCGGGTCATCAGTGACATACCCACCAAAGATGAGATCGTCTTCATCACCTTCGACGACGGCGCCGAGAAAGACCCCAGGTTCGTGAAAATGATGCGCGAACTGAATGTCCCCTTCACGATGTTCCTGACCGACTCGGTCATCAGCGCCGACTACGACTACTTCAAGCCGCTGCAGCAGCTCGGGAACACGATTCAGAACCACACCCTGACCCACCCCAACCTGCGCACCGAGAGCGCGGCCGCGCAGCGCGAGGAGATCTGCGGCCAGCAGACCAGGCTCGGCAAGGAGTACGGAACCGTCCCGCGTCTGCTGCGACCGCCCTACGGCAACTGGAACGAGAACACCCGCAGCGCCGCGGGACAGTGCGGAGTCGAGGCGATCGTGCTCTGGCGCGAGTCCATGCAGATCACCAACATGCAGTACCAGCGTGCCGACAAGAAACTCCACCCCGGCGACATCATCCTCGCCCACTTCCGTGGCCCCGGAGAGCTCAAGGGGCACTCGATGACCGAGATGACGGCGAACATGCTGCGCCACATCCAGGAACAGGGCTTCACGGTGGCGCGCCTGGAGGACTACATCTGACGCACAGGCAGGTCAATCCCGAGGTCGTCGACACCGTAGCGTGTCTGCCTCGGCCGTCGCGAGAAGACGATCGGTGACGAACACCTGCTCCTTGCCCTGACGGCACGTCCGGGTGTCGTCGCCGAGACCCTGGCGGACCACGGCGTCACCTACGCAGCGGTGGAACGGGCACTGGGCTACGGCACCGATCCCGTTCGGCTGGAGCCTCGCACGCCACTCGGGGCCCTGCTCCGCCGGGCAGACACGCCTGCGCTCTCGCCGCCCCGGGCTCGTACGGAGACGGGCGGGTCCGGAACGGCCTCGGGGGCGACCGCGACCGGTCGTGTCCGTCGAGCCTTGAGAAGCTGGACGGCGGCCACTCCCAGCTGAAAGCCTCTCAGCCAAGGCACAGACGGTGAGAGACAAGAGCCACGTCATGCTGAAGCACCTGCAGAAGTATCAGGCCGAGGCCGACGAGGAGGACACGATCAACACCGCCGAAGAGGGCCGGCACCCGCTGGACTCCGCCAGCGTCATGAGTGCGAAGAAGACTCTCCTCCAACTCCTCAACCGCGCGGGCGTGTTTCAGGGCGAGGCCGAAGAGCTGATCGCGCTCCTCGAAGCCGGCGCGATCGCGGACGCGCACAGCGAGGTCGGGAAGGCCGAGTGCGCCTCGGCGGAGACTGGTACGACGCCGTCCGGCTCCCCGATAACGCCTGCGCGGCCGTCATAGGCGACGTCGTCGGTCACGACCTGCAATCGGCGGCCGCCATGGCCGAGACCCGCCACATGCTGCGCGCCCTGCTCTACGATCGGCGTACCCCGCCCGGCGCCGTACTCGGCCAGCTCGACCGCACCCTGCACGCGATCACCGACAACCCCCCTCACGACCGCCTGCCTGGCCCGCATCAAGCCCGGCGGCGCCCCCTGAACGCTGCACTGGAGCACCGCGGGACACCTCCCGCCGCTACTGATCACCCCGGCCACCGGGCCGTGTACCTGCACGCCGAGCCCGGTGTACCCCTGGGCGTCGACATTGACCAGCCCCGCCCCGACCACCACCCCCTGCCTGCGGACGCCACCGTGATCTTCTTCACAGACAGCTTGGTCGAACACCCCCACCGGTCCAACGACAATGGCCTGAGCACCCTCTCCACAGCGGCCACCGCCCACGCCCACCTGCCCGTGGACGAGCTGTGCACAGTCCTCGCGGACCACCATCCCAGCGACGGCCACGACGACCTGGCCATCCTCGCCTTGCGCACCCCGCCCAGGCCCAACGTCTGAAATCAGCGGTGCCGGAGGGTCGTTGAACCCTTCATGGAGGAGACCATCAGCAACACGGATCCGCAGCCACCACCAAAATTCGCCCGTCTGTCGGGGGCCTACTGGATGTCACCCAACTCTCCCTTGTACGACGTCGGCCCGGGCGCCCTGAACTACGGCTCTGATCCACGTCACAGCCGAGGTCATCGGGCCCGGCCATGAGATGATCACCCATCTGCCCACCCTTCCTGAGATCTGCCCTCGCTACTCTCCAGGGTGCCGTCGAACGGGTTCGGCTCGTCGGGCATCCTTGGGGCGGGCCAGCGAGACGGTAAAGGGAGCTGTGGTGGACGAGCGCGCGCAGGATTCGCGTGAGGTGGAGACATCCGGGATGTCTCCACAGCTGCGGCTGGATGCACTGCTGGAGGACCTGCAGCAGCAGGTGACGCAGGTTCGGGGGGCCCGGGACCGGGTCCACACGCTGCTGGACGCGGTGCTGGCGGTCGGCTCCGACCTGGACCTGGAGGTGGTGCTGCACCGCATCGTGGAGTCGGCGGTCACCCTGGTCGACGCCCAATACGGGGCGCTCGGCGTCCTGGGCGAGGAAGGGACGATCAAGCAGTTCGTCACGGTCGGCATCGACGAGGAGGCCATCGCCCGGATCGGGCACTACCCGCGCGGCGAGGGCATCCTCGGGCAGCTCATCCGTCACCCGGAACCGCTGCGCCTGGCGAACCTGGCCCAGCATCCAGCGTCCGTCGGCTTCCCGTCCGGGCATCCGCCGATGACCAGCTTCCTCGGCGCCCCCATCCGGGTCCGCGACCAGGTCTTCGGCAACCTGTACCTGACCAACAAGCAGAGCGGGGCGGAGTTCGACACCGACGACGAGGCGGTGCTGCGGACCCTGGCCGCGGCGGCCGGTGTGGCGATCGACAACGCCCGGCTGTACGAGGATGCGGACCGCCGGCAGCGGTGGCTGGCGGCCAGCAACGAGCTGACGCGTAGCCTGCTGTCCGGTGCGGAGCCCACCGCGGTGCTGGAGTCTGTCACGGCCACCGTGCGGGAGATGGCCGGTGCGGACCTGGTCACCTTGGGGGTGCCGGTCGGTGACCGCGGCGAGTTGGTCATCGAGGCCGCCTCGGGAGCGTTGGCCGAGGAGGTCCGCGGGCTGGTGCTGCCCGCCGCTGGGCTGGCTGCGAAGATCTTCACGTCCGGGGAGAGGATCGCCAGTGATGCCGTGAGCGCTGACCCGCGCGCCGAGGGCGGCAGCGCCTCGGTGGTGGAGCTGGGGCCGGCGTTCTTCGTACCGCTCGGCACCCGGGAGCACGTCCGCGGGGTGCTGCAGGTGGCGAACATACCGGGCAGCACTTTCTTCACGGACGCCGTTGTCGACATGGTCACCGGGTTCGGCAACCAGGCTGCGTTGGCCTTGGACGTCGCTGAGCACCGGCGGGACACGGAGCGCATGCTCGTGCTCAATGACCGCGACAGGATTGCCCGAGACCTGCATGACCTGGTCATCCAGCGGCTGTTCGCCGGCGCGCTGACGCTGCAGTCCACGCTGGGCCGAGTGGCCGACCGGCCGCAGGTCGGCGAGCGGATCCAGCGGGTTGTGAACGACCTGGATGACACCATCAAGATCATCCGTTCCACCATCTACGGCCTACGCGAGCACGATCAGACCCGTCACGGCAGCGGGCTGCGCGCCCAGCTGGTGGCGGCCACTGAACGGGCCACCGAATCGCTTGGCTTTGCCCCGGCTCTGCGCATGACCGGGTTGCTGGACACGGCCGTGTCCGCCGAACAGGCCGAGCAGTTGCTGGCCGTGCTCGGCGAGGCCCTGTCCAACGCCGCTCGGCACGCGCACGCCACCACCGTCGACGTCAGCGTCGATGTCACCGACGCCGCCCTGCAGCTGCGCGTGGCCGACAACGGCCGCGGGATCGACCCGGCGGTCACCCGCCGCAGCGGCCTGGCCAACCTCTGCAGGCGCGCGGAGGAGATGGGCGGCACGTTCAGCCTGTCTTCGAACGAACCGAGTGGCACCGTCGTCGAGTGGGTCGTCCCGCTGGCTGTGTAACTTTTCCGTGGATGTCGCTTCGACGTGAGTTCAGGAGTCACCTGATGATCAACGACGGGCGGCTGAGAGGCTGTCGGGTGACCTCCGACCGGGCGGCCACGCCCTGGCACGCACGCTTCCCGCGTTGTCGTCGGTCGGCGACTCCCCCATAGCCTTGAAGGCATGGGAGGGGGCCCCTTCGCGTCGCCTCCCTCCTCCGCCTTGGAATCGCACGCACCAGACCGCGTCCGCTTTCCGATCCGAGGTCACTCGACAGCCTCTGAGCTTGACGTTTAAGGTGCTTGATCCTTTCTTGCGTTCCGTCGGGCATTCGTTTTGGGTGGTTTGCCCACGTGGTGGTGGGGTGCGGGGCGTCGGTTCTTGGAGCCGGGTGGGCGTCCGGGGCCGGGCTTGCCGGGTTTCGGTGCGGCTGCGGGCTGGGGCAGAGGCTGTCGCACGGCTCCTGCCCGGTGAAGGTCAAGAGCGATTCGTTGTTCGGTTCCGAAGGTCAGGGAGGTGCCGGAATCTTGGCTGATGGGGCGGAACTTCTTGTCGTGCGACGGTGCACGTGATCTTGAGATGCCGCGGGATGTGCGAGAGTGGCTGCCGCCCGAGCACCTGTGCTGGAAGGTGCTCGACGTCGTCGAGCTACTTGACCTGTCGGCGTTCGAGAACAGCTACCGTGAAGACGGGCGGGGCGGGGTGGCATACCCTCCCGCGAGCCTGATTGCGTTGCTCCTGTACTGCTACAGCAAAGGAGTGCGTTCCTCCCGTCGCATCGAACAGGCTTGCTGGGATGACGTGGGCTGCCGAATCATCACCGCGAACCGCCGAGTGGACCACTCCACCGTCGCGCGGTTCGTACGACGCCACCGTGCCGCCTTGAGCTCGCTGTTCGTGCAGGTGTTGTCGCTGTGCGGCCGACGTGGCCTGGTCGATCTTTCGGCGGTGGCCGTGGACGGCTCACCGATGGAGGCGAACGCCTCACGCGACGCCAACCAGCGACTCCAGCGCCTGGAGGAGACCATCTCCCAGTGCGAGAAAGAGATCCACGCGCTGATGGAGGATGCAGTCGACCACGCGCTGAGCGTCGAGGCCGATGGCTCGGCAGCACAGGGCGATGGCGAGGACGCGTGCGACAACTGGCCTCGCCTGTCCCGGCTGTGTGACCGGCTCACTCGGGCCCACTTGGCCAGGGACAGACTGCATGAACGGGCCATGCCTTCACCCACAGAGATCCGGATCAAGGTCGAAGCCGCCGAGCGGATGGTGGCCCGCGCAGAGAAGCGCCTGGCCATCGAGACCGAGGCTCACCAGGAGAAGCTGAAGAAGTACGAGCTCCGCGGCCGAGAGGACCGGGCGGCAGGACGTCGTGGAGCGAACGGACGGCCGCCGGTCCCGATGGAGAACAAGACCGTCCTCGTTCGCCAGCGAACGCGACTGGTGAAGATGCGGGCCTGGCTGGAGCGGGCCCGCACACCCCGACCGGCCCCCTCTCCGGAGTCCCGTGCCTGCCTGAGCGATCCCGACTCCCGGCTGATTCCCGGCAAACGCGGCGGCTACCTACAGGGATACAACATCCAGATCGTGTGCGCCCGCCGTCAATTCTTGCTCGCCATCGAAGCGCACGACAATCCCTCGGACAGGACGGCCCTCGTTCCGATGGTGAAGAAGACCCAGCACAATCACCAGGCCGCACGGCTCCCCGGCGACATCCAACTGTGGCTCGCCGACAGCGGTTACGCGTCCGCCGCGTCCTTCGAGGCCCTCGCCGACCTCCCGCTACTGGTCTCGGTCACCAGCGATGCCGACCAGGCAGGCTTTCCCGCGAAACGTCAGCAGGCCCCTGCCGGCCAGCAGGACATGGCGGCCCGCCTCGCCAACCCAACAGGACGGGCCCAGTACCGTCAACGCAGTGCCCTGGTCAAGCCGGGATACGCCCAGATCTTCCAACGCTTCGGACGACACCTCAACTACCGCGGCCACCAGGCGGTGGACGTCGAGATCAAGCTCCTCGGCACGGTGCACAACCTCAACAAGCTCATCAATCACACGCCCAAGAAGCACTCTTGACCTTCACCGGGCAGGAGCCGTGCGACAGCCTCGGCAGTCGGTGGTGGAGGTGGCGGAACCCGCGTCGGACACGGGCGGGCGTGAGCCTGCCTGGCAGTGCGGGTCTTTCCCAGGGACGGCGGAGGTC